>NZ_JAUBTT010000122.1:0-21336 GCF_036705125.1 Microcoleus sp. B7-D4 | reverse complement strand
ATACTCCGAGTCGTTGAATAGCGATTCTTGGTGGTACATATTTGGACATATCTGGGTTTGGTTAGGTGAATTATTCCCGTATACACCAATTGTCTAATTTATCACGGAAATGTCTAAGAAAAGCCCGTCCTAGGGATTACTCTTCCCTTAATCACAGAACGCAGCAGGCGGTTGATCGAATGTCTGTATTCATCGTCGAGAGAGTCGTCCAAAACAGCGGCCATCAAGCCGTAGCGATCGGCTAAAGTCAAACAACCCGTCTCCGTAACAGAGGCAAGCATTTCGGAAATAGCGCCGGGGATAAGTTGAACTAAAAACATGAGACGTTCCCTGAATTCGATACTTATATAATCTCTCGTTCTTGGAAAATCAAGAGTGACGCTGGCATAGCACACAATGTGATGTTTTGAGGCAAACTGTGTGACAGCGACCCTCTAATGTTGTGACGATCTCGTTTTAAGTCTGCGATCGCAGTCACAAAATTAATCTTAGATATTCCAATATCCCCCTCTCCCCTCCTAAATCTAAAGATTTAGAGAGATTTTTCGGTTTTGGGGGTCTCTTTACCCATTTGCCATGTATAAAACGCATCGGCAGTATGCGAAATATTCATAAAACTCAATATTTTGTAAAAATAGATACGAATATTTACAATCGGGGGCTTTACATTAGCTCATAACAAAGGTGCATCGAAACAGAGCGATCGACCGAATCCTCGGTAGCAACTATAACCATAAATAGTTGGGCGACGTTCGAGCCAGCGCCCAGTCAAGCTCAACTGTACAGCCGATCAACCATGCTTAAAAGAAATTCCATCTAGTAACTAAATATACAGTTTTAAATCCATACACTCACTAAGGTTAGCAGGAAAGACACACTTTATGCTCCAAGTCAAGACCTCCCCACACAAGCCAGCAGCGAGGGTAAACCGATGACCCAAACAGTAGAACCCAAAGCCCAAGCGAGCCTGAACAAGTTTGAAAAACTCAAAGCCGAAAAAGATGGCTTAGCATTAAAAGGCGAACTCGACCACTTCGCCGAAATCGGCTGGGAAGCAATGAACGAAACAGATCGCGAGCACCGCCTCAAATGGCTCGGCATCTTCTTTCGGCCAGTAACTCCCGGCAAATTCATGATGCGGCTGCGCTTGCCCAACGGCATCATTACTAGCAATCAAACCAGAACGCTAGCAGAAATCGTCCAACGCTACGGCGACGACGGCAGCGCCGACATCACCACCAGACAAAACCTGCAATTGCGCGGAATTCGCATCGAAGACGTACCCGACATCTTCCGCCGCCTCAAGGAAGCGGGCATGACCAGCATCCAGTCTGGCATGGACAACGTGCGTAACATCACGGGTTCCCCAGTCGCGGGCCTGGACGCCGACGAACTGATTGATACGCGGGAACTGGCGAACGAAGTCCAAGACATGATTACGAACAGCGGCGAAGGCAACCCCGCGTTTTCAAATTTGCCGAGAAAGTTTAATATTGCGATCGCAGGCTGCCGCGACAACTCAGTCCACGCAGAAATCAACGACATCGCCTTCGTACCCGCTTACAAAGACGGCAACATCGGCTTTAACGTTTTAGTCGGCGGTTTCTTCTCCGCCAAACGCTGCGAAGCTGCAATTCCTCTCAACGCATGGGCAAGTCCCAGCGACGTTGTAGATTTGTGCAAAGCAATTTTAACTGTGTTTCGCGATCAAGGCCCAAGAGCAAACCGCCAAAAATCGCGGCTGATGTGGCTGATTGACGAACTCGGAATCGCACAATTCCGAGCCGAAGTCGAACAAGAATTAGGGCGCACTTTGCCCGCCGCCGCGCCCAAAGATGAAATCATCTGGGAAAAACGCGACCACATCGGCATCTACCCCCAAAAACAATCAGGGCTCAACTATGTAGGGCTGCACGTTCCAGTCGGACGGCTGCAGGCATCGGATTTGTTCGATTTGGCCAGAATTGCCGAGGTTTACGGCAGCGGCGAGCTCAGGCTCACTGTGGAAGAAAACGTGATTATTCCCAACGTTCCCGACTCGCGGATTGAATCGCTGGTCAAAGAACCGCTGTTGCAGCGTTTTTCCATCGAGCCCGCACCGCTGATGCGAGCCTTGGTTTCCTGCACCGGCGCCAAGTTTTGCAACTTCGCCCTCATCGAAACCAAAAGTCGATCCGTGGCAATGATTGAGGAACTCGATGTCGAACTGTCACTTCCCAAACCGGTCAGAATTCACTGGACAGGTTGCCCCAATTCCTGCGGTCAACCCCAGGTAGCAGACATCGGTTTGATGGGAACAAAAGTTCGCAAGAACGGCAAAACCCTCGAAGGTGTAGACATTTACATGGGAGGCACAGTTGGCAAAGACGCTCATTTGGGTGCTTGCGTCCAAAAAGGCATCGCTTGCGAAGACCTCAAACCGCTGCTGTATCAACTGTTAGTCGAGCAGTTTGGGGCAGTTCCCAAAGAGATCACAGGGGATGTAGCTGTGCTGCAGCGGCAACTGCAATTGACGGTTGAGGAGGGCGAAGCGGCAGCCCAAGCACCCAAACCTCAGACATCTACTGTCATTTTCGCTCGATCGGGCAAAGAAGTTGCTTGCAGCGAAGATGAGTACATTCTCGATGTTGCCGAACGGGCGGGAGTCGAACTTGACAGCGATTGCCGAAAGGGAGTTTGTGGCACTTGCAAGCAGAAACTCCTAGAAGGTAATATTGCCGCCTACGACAGCCACCCCGAAGCGGCCGCAGGCTTAGAACCAGGGTTCATTTTAACTTGCAGCGCACGGGCGATCGGCAGAGTGACGATCGACGCCTAATCTCATAATGTGAGATGCGATGCGAAGGTCGCGAATCAATCTCACATCTCACATTTCCACCATCTCAAAGTACAACAACAATTCAAGACAAATGAGCAACCTTTCCAGAAGAAAATTCATCATCACCGCTGGAGCAACAGCAGCCGGCACCCTCCTAGCCCACGGTTGCAGTTCCGGCCCCACCACATCTAACGCCACTCCCGGCGGCGCTTCGCCCACCGCCGCTCCAGCAGTCAACATCAACCCTGCCGACGCCCCAGAAGTTACCGCAGCCAAACTCGGATTCATCGCCCTCACCGACGCAGCACCCTTAATCATCGCCCAAGAAAAAGGGTTATTTGCCAAGTACGGCATGAAAGATGTACAAGTTACCAAACAAGCATCTTGGCCAGTTACTCGCGACAACTTAGAACTCGGTTCCGACAAAGGCGGCATTGACGGGGCTCACATTTTATCCCCGATGCCTTACCACATGACATTAGGCACTATTACCAAAGGCAATCAGCCAGTGCCGATGAACCTTGTGGCGCGGTTAAATACTAACGGTCAGGCAATTTCGCTCAGCAAAAAATACCTAGATTTAAAAGTAGGTACAGACAGCGCACCCCTGAAAGCAGCTTTTGGCCAAAACCTTCCTGTTGCTATAACTTTTCCCGGTGGCACCCACGACTTGTGGATGCGCTACTGGCTAGCAGCCGGCGGCATCAATCCAGATACAGATGTTTCCGTGATTCCCATACCGCCGCCCCAAATGGTAGCGAACATGAAATCTGGCAGCATGGAAGCCTTTTGCGTCGGCGAACCTTGGAATGCTCAGCTAGTTACTCAAAAGGTAGGATACACCGCCTTAGTAACCGGAGAACTTTGGAAAGACCACCCAGAAAAAGCTTTAGCTTTAAGAGGAGATTGGGTTGAGAAAAACCCCAAAGCTGCTAAAGCAATAACAATGGCTGTACTGGAAGCCCAGCAGTGGTGCGACAAGGCAGAAAATCAGGATGAGATGTGCCAAATCATCTCTCAAGATAAGTGGTTAAAAGTTCCAGTAGCAGATATTATCAGTCGCTCTAAAGGTCAAATTGACTACGGTACCGGCCGCATTGAAGCTGCCAGCCCAGTGGCGATGAAATTCTGGGCGGATAATGCTTCTTATCCCTACAAGAGTCACGATGCTTGGTTCTTAACTGAAAATATTCGCTGGGGTTATATCCCGGCAACTACCGACATCAAAGCCACAGTGGATAAAGTTAACCGCGAAGATATTTGGAAAGCAGCAGCGACAGCACTTGGCGTTCCCGCAGCCCAAATTCCTACTACCACTTCTCGCGGTGTCGAAACCTTCTTTGACGGCGTGAAGTTTGACCCAGAAAAACCAGAAGAATATCTCAAGGGTCTGGCAATCAAAAAAGCATAATTAGTTGGTTGACTGTTGACAGTTGACTGTGAACAGTTGACTGCTGACAGTTGACAAACCCCTAAAAGTGATGGTGTTGGACAGAGTGAAACGGAGGGTTCGTTCGACGGGCCAAACCTGCTGAACTCTGTTCAAAGTATCTACAAATAATCGATTATTCACAATACTGCAAAAAGAAAAATGGCAACAAACCTCGCTGTTACTAAAAGCAAAAATCCAGTAAATTTCCTTCTGGATAATGTTCAAAAAAACCGCCGAAAAATCATCCGACCGCTGGTAGCAATTACAGTTCTGCTGATAATCTGGCAAATCCTCTGCAACAGTCCAGAGTCGAGCTTGCCGGGGCCAATCAAAGCTGTCCAAGAAAGCTGGAATCTGATTATTAATCCTTTCTTCGACAACGGCGGTACAGACAAAGGCTTGTTCTGGCAAATTTTGGCTAGCTTGCAGCGGGTGGCGATCGGCTTTACTCTAGCAGCAGTTCTCGGCATCAGTTTGGGAATCCTGATCGGCACAAACTCCTTAATGTTCGATGCTTTAGACCCGCTGTTTCAAGTATTCAGAACTATCCCGCCCCTAGCTTGGCTGCCGATCGCCCTGGCTGTATTTCAACAGTTCAATCCCTTTGAAGGCATGGGGGTGAAAGCTAACGAAGTTTCTGCACTTTTCGTAATCTTAATTACAGCAATTTGGCCGATTTTAATTAACACCACAGTAGGCGTTCAACAAATACCCCAAGACTACAGAAACGTCGCCCGCGTATTGCGCCTCCCCAACCAAAAATACTTCTGGAAAATCCTGCTCCCCTCTTCTGTTCCTTACATCTTCACTGGCTTGAGAATTGGAATCGGTTTGTCTTGGCTGGCGATCGTAGCTGCGGAAATGTTAGTCGGCGGCGTCGGTATCGGCTTCTTCATCTGGGACGCTTACAACAGTTCTCGACTCAGTGCAGTGATTCTAGCAGTGCTTTATGTAGGAATCGTCGGTTTGATTTTAGACAGAATCGTTGGTTTCATCGCTTCCAAAGTGGTTCCCGAAGAACAGAAATAGGATTTGGGAATGGGGCATCGGGCATCGGGCATCGGGCATGGCGAATGGGGAATGGTTGCCAGCTACAAACTGCTAGAAATTAGTTGTAAATTAATGCCCAATGCCCAATGCCCTGGGCGGGCAAATGCCCAATGCCCAATGCCCAATGCCCAATGCCCAATGCCCAATGCCCAATTTCCCCTTAATAATTAGCATCTAGAAATTACCAACTAACCTAAAAGAGCCATGTCAGTATTTGTTGAAGTAGACCACGTTGATCGCGTATTTAACTTGCCCAACGGAGAGCAATACATTGCTCTTAAAAATATCGAACTGAAAATTAAAAAAGGAGAATTCATCACCTTAATTGGACACTCTGGCTGTGGCAAATCTACACTGCTAAATATCATCGCCGGCCTCGACAAAGCAAGTCAGGGCGGGATTACTTTAGAAGGCCGCGAAGTCCGCGATCCAGGCCCGGACAGAATGGTGGTGTTTCAAAATTACTCACTGCTACCTTGGCTGACGGTGCGCGAAAATATCGCCCTAGCAGTAAATGAAATTTACAGCGGTAACTCTCAAGAAGATCGCGAGTTGGTGATCGAACACCACATTAAATTAGTCGGACTCGGGCACGCCGCCGACAAACGCCCAGGCGAAATTTCTGGGGGGATGAAACAAAGAGTTGCGATCGCCCGCGCCCTGGCGATTCGCCCGAAATTGCTGCTGCTAGACGAACCCTTCGGCGCCCTCGATGCCTTAACTCGCGGCGGTTTGCAAGACCAGTTGATGAAAATTTGCGAAGAAAGCAAAGTCACCAGCGTCATGGTAACTCACGACGTGGATGAGGCTTTATTACTGAGCGATCGCATTGTGATGCTCACCAACGGCCCGGAAGCGCAAATCGGGCAAATCCTCGAAGTCAACATTCCCCGCCCCCGCAAACGCATGGAAGTTGTCAACCATCCGAGTTACTACGCACTGCGTAACGAAATGGTTTACTTCCTCAACCAGCAAAAGCGGGTCAAACAGCGCAGGGCCAAACAACAACCCGCTGTCATAGCCCGCAACGGCTTGGAAAAAATCAACCTCGACATCGGCTTTATTCCCCTCACCGACTGCGCGCCCTTAGTTGTAGCCAAAGAAAAAGGCTTCTTCAAAGCGCACGGCTTGGAAGAAGTCACTCTCAGCCGCGAACCTAGCTGGAAAGCGATCGCCAAAGGAGTCGCCGAAGGACGGCTGGACGCGGCGCAAATGGTCGCAGGAATGCCGATCGGTATGCTGTTGGGGCTCGACGGTGAAGCCCCTGTACCCGTCTGTAGCGCCCTCACGCTGTCTCGCAACGGCAATTCGATTGTTTTCAGCAAAGACCTTTACAGACAAGGCATTCGGACATTACAGGATTTCAAAGCTGCGCTCGCCAAGAGTCCCGATAAAGTTCACACCTTGGGCATGGTACACTCCGCCTCCATGCACAATCTGCTGTTCCGCTACTGGCTGGCCGCTGGGGGCATTGACCCCGACCTCGACGTGGGCTTGACCGTGATTCCGCCCCCGCAGATGGTATCGAATTTAAAAGCAGGCAACATTGACGGTTACTGTTCAGGCGACCCCTGGAACTCCCACGCCGTCAACACCGGTACGGGTTTTGTCATGGCCCGTTCCCTCGATATTCTGCCCGGACACATCGAAAAAGTTCTCGGTGTTAGCGAAGATTGGGCTCAGAAATATCCTCAAACCCACCTGGCCCTCGTCAAAGCGCTTTTGGAAGCCTGCGAATACTGCGACGACCGCCGCAACCGCGAAGAAGTCCTAGGATTGATTAGCCAAGAACAATACATCGGCGCCGATCCGAAAGACATCCGTCCAGGGTTCATCGATCCGTACAACTCCGGTACGGAGGCAGAACCCGAAATGCTCTACAACTTCAATCAGTTCTATGTTGACAAAGCCAATTTTCCAGACCGCCTAGAAATGGTGTGGGTGATGGCGCAGATGGCTCGCTGGGGACTGATCCCGTTCCCGAAAAACTGGGTGGAAGTGGTCGATCGAGTTTTGCGGCCCGATGTTTTCGGTCAAGCAGTGCGCGAATTGGGTTTACCGGATATTGCCAGAGATCGCCGGACGATCGAGCTATTTGACGGCACGGTGTTTAATCTCGACGACCCGATCCACTATCTTCAAAATGTCAAAATCAAACGTGGCGTTCGCATTGAAGAAATTTTAATTGAACAAATAGGCAGTCAATGTTCCATCAAACTGCCAGCATAACCAGCAAATAGGAAGAGGGAATGAGGAGCAAGAAATCAGGAAACAAGACTCCACATTTCCCCCTTTCTAACTCCATAATTTCAAATTATCAATCGCAAGCTGTCATGTCTAATTCCTCAACCCAAAATCCAAATCCTGAAAATATGCAAACTCTAAAAACCCCCCAAACAACCAAAATTCAAACGCCCAAGCAAGACTTTCTTACTATTAAAGACGTATCGAAAGTCTACGAAACTCCTAAAGGCCCTTACGTGGTTCTCGACGGTGTAAACCTGACTATTAATGAAGGCGAATTTATTTGTTTGATCGGTCACTCTGGCTGCGGCAAATCAACTTTGCTGAATATGATCGCGGGATTCAACGGGCCGACAAACGGAGAAGTAGCCCTGGAAGGTTCGCAGATTACTGAACCAGGCCCCGATCGCATGGTGGTATTTCAAAACTACTCGCTGCTACCGTGGCTGACTGCTACAGAAAATATTCACCTCGGCGTTGAAAATGTTTACCCGGAAAAGTCCGCAGACGAACACAATACCATCGTCAAGGAACACTTGGAATTAGTGGGGCTGACCGAAGCTTGTAACAAAAGACCGGGCCAATTGTCCGGGGGGATGAAACAGCGGGTGGCGATCGCCAGAGCTCTGGCAACTCGTCCCAAACTGTTGATTTTGGACGAACCTTTCGGAGCTCTAGACCCGATTACCCGCGAAGAGTTGCAGGAAGAATTGCTGAAAATTTGGCGGAAGGAAAAAATTACCGTCATTATGATTACTCACGATATTGATGAGGCTTTGTTTTTGGCCGATCGCATCGTGATGATGACCAACGGGCCTGCAGCTTCCATCGGCGAAGATATGCACATTCCGTTCAGCCGTCCCCGCAACCGGGCGCGGATTATGGAAGACCCGAAATACTACGAACTGCGTAACTTTGCTTTGGAGTTCCTGTTTTCTCGCTACGCCCACCACGAAGAAGGTGAAGAAACGGACTCGGAGACAGAAGCCGTCGCGCTACCGATGCCATTACCTGCTAGCAAAAAGCCTGCGGTTGCGGAGACTGCTAACAGGCCGATCGCCCCTGCGTCCTTTGTGCATCACGCAGCCGTTGCCCCTGAAGCTTCGCCGATCAAACGCGGCATCCTGGGGGCCTCGTGGTTCGTAGCAATGGTTACTTTAGCTGCCGTCAATATGTCTGCTATTTCCAGCCAGCTAAAGCAAGCGAAACTAGAAGAAACTACACCGCAGGCGACGACTGCGGCGGCGGTTGTGAGTTCTCCCCCCAGCCCGCAAATCGCAGCAAGTTCGATCGCACCCAATGCTAGCCCTGCACCCATCGCTGCTGCTAGCCCAGCACCCATTGCTGCTGCTAGCCCAGCACCCATTGCTGCTGCTAGCCCAGCACCCATTGCTGCTGCTAACAGCGCAGGCGCGCCCAATGCAGCCACCAGTGCCACATCAGAGATTTCTGACCAAACCGAACTGGATGCGATCGGAAAGCAGTTGTATGCACAAATCGACCAAACATGGAAAACAACTCCGACATTTACCGAAAGCTTGACTTATCGGGTCAAAGTCAAAGAAAACGGCGATATCCTACAGTTCGATCCCACAAATAAAGCAGCTAAAGATTTCGTCAAAGAAACTCCTCTGCCGGTTTTGCAAACTCCTGCCGGTGCCGCAGCAGGCGCTGAAAAAACTGCTGAGTTCCAAGTAACTTTTAGCCCCACCAACGGTGGCGTATTTGAAGTAAAATCAGGGAAATAGGCGACATAATACTCCCGCACTAAATCTCACCTTGCTATCAACAACTATGCCAAAAGTAGTACCGACGCGCTGTTTGAGCTATGCAAAAATTCCTCCTAGCCCCCATCCTTGGGGGTGACAAGAGTTAGGTGGAATTTCCTCTGTTTGAGGAACATTTAGTAGCAGCCCGAAGCTGGCTACAAGCCAGAGCAAGGGCGATTTTTAGTAAGATAGCGGGTAATTTTAAATCAGGGTATTGTCGATTTCTGAGAAGCATATATGCGGAAACTAAGTAATTATTCTCACGTTATTTGCAGGAACCCTCAGTTCCGACTATAATAACGAATTACCAATTACGCATTAGCTTTCAAAAATTAGCATCTAAAATCACCAGATGGAAACTATAAAAACTCTTTGCCCATACTGCGGTGTAGGTTGCGGTCTAGAAGTTGTTCCCGACAAAAAACAAAGTTGGAAAGTGCGGGGCGATCGCAATCACCCATCGAGTCAGGGCATGGTTTGTATTAAGGGAGCAACCGTAGCAGAGTCCATTCGGAGCGATCGGCTACTGTATCCAATGATGCGAGATACTCTCGACCAACCGTTCCGCCGCGCTAGCTGGGACGAAGCTCTCGATGCAATTGTTAATCGCATCCAAACAATTCGCAGCACCAGCGGCGCCGATGCTTTGTGCGTTTACGGTTCTGGTCAATTCGCAACAGAAGATTATTATATTGCCCAGAAACTAATGAAAGGTTGTCTGGGTACTAATAATTTTGATGCTAATTCTCGCTTGTGTATGTCTTCAGCAGTCTCTGGATACGTTCAAAGCTTTGGCTCGGACGGGCCGCCTTGCTGTTACGACGATTTAGAATTAACAGATTGCGCTTTTATTATCGGTAGCAATACAGCGGAATGCCATCCGATTGTATTCAATCGATTAGCTAAGTACCACAAAAAGCATCCCCATGTCAAGATGATTGTGGTAGATCCAAGGCGGACTCCGACTGCTGAAGCGGCGGATTTGCACTTAGCAATTAAACCGGGTACGGATATAGATTTGCTTAACGGAATTGCATATTTGCTGTTACGCAGGCAAGCAATAGATTCAGAGTTTATAGAAGAATGCACGGCGAATTTTTCAGCTTTTGCTGAGGTTATTAGCAGCTACACGCCGGAGTTTGTAGCCTCGCGCTGCGGCATTACTGTCAGCGAGTTAGAAACGGCGGCAAACTACTGGGAACAGTCGCAGCGCGTTTTGTCTCTGTGGTCGATGGGAATCAACCAGTCGTCGGAAGGCACGGCAAAGGTGCGATCGCTGATTAATTTGCACTTGATGACCGGTAAAATCGGCAAACCGGGAAGCGGCCCGTTTTCCCTCACCGGCCAGCCAAACGCGATGGGAGGGCGGGAAGCCGGAGGACTGTCTCACTTGCTCCCAGGCTACCGTTTTGTGAAAAATGCCGAACACAGAACCCAAGTCGAGGAGTTTTGGGGAATCGCACCGGGAAGCATTTCCCCGAATCCGGGCCGCACAGCTTGGGATATGATCACCGGTTTGGAAAGTGGCGAAGTCGAGTTGCTGTGGATTGCAGCTACTAATCCGGTGGTGAGTATGCCGGATTTGGAACGCACTAAAGCCGCTTTGCTGCGATCGCCCTTTACTATTTATCAAGAAGCTTACTATCCCACTGAAACCTCGGCCTACGCTCACATCCTGCTGCCGGCAACGCAGTGGAGCGAAAAAACTGGAGTAATGACGAATTCCGAACGCCGCGTTACCTTTTGTCCCGGTTTCGACACTCCCTCCGGGGAAGCCCGCGACGACTGGAGCATTTTCGCTGAAGTCGGCCGCCGGTTGGGTTTTGCCGAACACTTTGCTTTCGAGAACAGTGCGGATGTTTTTACAGAGTACGCACAGTTGACGCGGGGGCAGCCTTGCGATATGACCGGCCTCAGCCACGAATACATCCGCCAAGAAGGGCCGCAGCAGTGGCCTTGCCGGGAAAACGAGCCTGTGCATCCAGCGAACGAAGCGAAACGGCTGTATACTGACAGGCGTTTTCACACTCCTGACGCGCGGGCGAGATTTTCGGCCTATCACTCGCGGGGACTGGCAGAACCTCCCGATCCAAATTATCCGTTTGTGTTGACGACAGGGAGACTTTACGGACACTGGCACACGATGACGCGGACGGGTAGAACAGAGAAAATTAATCAATTGCACCCCGATCCGTTTTTGGAAATTCACCCCCGCGATGCTGCCACATTGCAGATTAAGGAGGGGGATTTGCTGGAAGTTCGATCGCGCCGCGGCAAGGCGCAGTTTCCGGCAAAAGTCACAAAGGCGATCGCCCCAGGTACGCTATTTGTACCGATGCACTGGGGTTCTCTGTGGGCCGAAGGCGCTGAAGCCAATGCCATGACTCATGCTGCAAGCTGTCCAGATTCCAAACAGCCTGAGTTAAAAGCTTGTGCGGTGCAGTTGGTGCTGGTTGGGGCAGAAACTGCGGCGGAAGTTGGATCAGAAGTTACCGCAGAAGTTGGGGAATTTAATTGGCCAAAATCCCCCCTCGCCGCCACTTCTTGATCTGCTGTCTAACTATGGGATGTTACACATCACCGCAGAACGATCGGGAAGCCGCGGGCGATCGACATGGGGGGGGTTTTCCTTCGGGAGAATGTCTTCTGGCGAAGGCCTTCTGCGTTCTTTTTAATTAATCGAGTCAGACAATTGCCGTTTGCACCTCAAGGTGCTATAATCGTTTTACAAGGCTTTATTTTCGGCAGTGCAGTTCGTTCGATCGGCGTTCCTCCGGATTTAAATCTCTACACACTCTGATTCTGGAGAATGTTCAATGTCAATCTATGTCGGCAATTTATCCTACGAAGTAACGCAGGAGCACCTCAACCAAACTTTTGGAGAGTACGGTACAGTAAAGCGGGTTCAGTTGCCTGCTGACCGGGAAACAGGTCGGATGCGGGGCTTCGCTTTTGTAGAAATGTCTACTGAAGCCGAAGAAGCCGCAGCCATTGAGGCTCTTGACGGTGCTGAGTGGATGGGTCGCGACCTCAAAGTCAACAAAGCAAAACCCCGTGAAGAACGTGGTTCCAATTCTGGTGGTGGTAACTGGGGTAACAACGATCGCGGTGGCAATTCTCGTCGCTACTAAACCACCCGAGCTAAATTTTTAGCTATCTTCTATATGGCGTCGGGGCAAGCTGGGAGCCAACAATCATTCTCTGTTGAGAAGAGATAGTTAGTTCAGTGGTCGCACCGCGCCTTAAAAGCCTCAAAATATTGCTAGACAATAGTTTGAGGTTTTTTTATGGCAAAAATTTATTAAGCAGGAGTTGATCGCGTGCGATCGATTCCTCGCTGACAGGAAAAAGTATAAAATATAACAGGCAGAGAGAGTCGCCTTCCCCAGTGCCCGGTTGCCGTTGTGAAACTACACACTCGCAGAGTTTTACGCTTGCAAAGTGTACCGAACAATGACAAAATCATTAATTAAGAATTAAGACTAAATCACTGGTATGCTGAAAAAAATATTTAGGCAAATTTCCAAGTCAAGCAGTGATGAAAATTTTCTGCATTTTACAGAAAGTGTAGAAGTAGTAATATCTAAAATTTTATCACTGGCGATGATTTGGGTAATTCTCCTCAGCGTTTGCGATTTGCTGATTTTTTTAGCAAAAGAATTGGTAAACCACACTGATAATTTGTTAAAAGACACGTTGTTTGTGATATTTGGGTTATTTTTAAATGTTTTAATTGCTCTGGAAATCTTGGAAAATATTACAGCTTATCTGAAAAAGCACGTAATTCAAGTAGAGCTAGTTATTGTAACTTCTTTGATAGCAGTATCTCGAAAAATCATCATTCTTGACCTGGAAAAAAAAACCGCAGCCGACTTGATTGGTTTGGCGACAGCAATTTTCGCGCTTTCCATCAGTTACTTGATAGTGCGAGCCACAAATAGAGGAAAAGATTAATATCGGGAATTGAGAAGTGGGAATTGTTAATAACTAATATCAGATGCGATCGAGCGACCGGACATGATATTATTCCAACAAACCAGGAGGAGGCACAATTTCAATTCGGCCTTGTTCTAAGTCAACAACTGGCACAATCTCTTCCACAAAAGGAATCAAGATTTTTGTGGATTTAGGCTCTTTAACGCGAATTTTCCGTGGTTTGCGGGTATTTCTGGGGTCAGCGTTTGCTTGGGGAGTTTCAGGCTGTTTTGGCTTTTCTAATTCTGCGGCGACAGTTTCCGGCGGCGTTAGATTCGTTTCTACTTCTAAAAGGTCGTTACCTGCAGGAATAATATCACTTACCTTGCCTAAGATTTCCCCGGTTAACTGGTTAAAAACTTCCATACCGATCAAATCTTGGACGTAAAACTCATCAGATTCGAGGTAAGGTCGATCGGTCTTTTCAACAAACAACTTACAGCCCCGCAGCGCCTCAGCACTATCGCGGTCTTCCACACCCTCTACCTCTACAGCATACAGCCCTTTGCCCGGAATGTAGCGACCGCCCAAAAACTCGATCGGTTCCGGTTCACTTTTGTTAGGTCGCAAAATCCACCGCTTCCCCGGTTCGATAAACCTTTCCGGGAAATCCGAATCGGGATAGACTCGCACTTCCCCGTCCAAACCTTGAGCTGCTACAATTTTACCGATTTCTATCCATTCAGACATAAACTTTTTGGGAATTGGGAATTGGGAATTGGGAATTGGGCATGGGGCATGGGCCAAACAGGGCATGGGCCAAACAGGGCATGGGCCAAACAGGGCATGGGGCATTGGTAGCAAACAACAAATAACTACTGACTACTGACTAATGACTACGGACTACTGACTTCTTTACACCAATCCCGTTCTCAGCGCTACAACTGCGGCTTGCACGCGGTCATCGACTGCCAACTTATTCATAATACCGCGAACGTGAGTTTTAATAGTATTTGGGCTCAAGTAAAGCGCCGCTGCAATTTCGGGATTGCTGTTACCTTCCACCATTAATTTTAACACTTCCAATTCCCGCTGCGACAACTGGCCAAAAGTAGTTGTAGAGGCAGGTATCGGCGGTTTCAGGTGTTCGATGACAGTCCGGGCAATTTGAGGGTCAAGATATGTAGCCCCCTCTGCTGCGGCTGCAATCGCTGCTAACAGCCTGTCTACGGAAGCACCTTTAATACAATAAGCATCAGCCCCGCTAGAAAGGGCAGCAATAATTTCCGTTTCTGCCGTGTGAGAAGTTAACATTACTACTCGAACTTCTGGCAATTGCGCTTTAATTTGCTGCGTCGCTGCTATGCCGTCGAGCCGTGGCAAACCGATATCCATTACAATAATATCAGGTTTGAGTTTCAGTGCGGCTGCTACGCCTAAATAGCCGTCTTCTGCTTGTCCTACTATTTCTATGTCTGGGGAATCGGCTAAAACTTGCTCTAATCCCAGTTGCATCATCGGGTCATCTTCAACAATTAAAATTCTCATAATACGAAGGAAGTTCGGCAACGGATTGTGTAACGGATGTAACGGATGTAACGGATGTAACGGATGTCAGGAAGAAGGAAGTTCGGCAACGGATTGTGTAACGGATGTAACGGATGTAACGGATGTCAGTCCGATGGAAGTCCGAAGAAGGAAGATTACTTAGTTGTTAATATTTTACATGAACTTATACCGAACCAATAACACATAACCAATAACAACTAACTACTGACTAACTTTTAAAACTTCCACGAATTCGCCCGGTACAATCCAGGTGTCCCCTGGTGGCAAAACTGCTAAACCACTCGTATTGGCGAGGTTAATTAAATTCGCTGAATTTTGGCTGCCGCTAGCAGGTTCAAATTCCCAGACTCCGGCAACTAAATGTAGTTTACCCCAAACATAAGTTTCGCGCCGACCTGGCGATCGCAATTCAGCATTACACCTAGCTTTGAGAAACTCCGGCCCCCAAGCATCCGGGCCAAGCCCAGACATCTTTCTCAAAGCAGGTACAACAAACCGCCAACAGCAGACTAAAGCCGAAACCGGATTTCCCGGCAAACCAAAATAGAGACAATCCGAATTTTTTTCACCTCCTTTAAACCCAGCAACCGTTAAAGGTTTCCCCGGCTTAATAGCCACAGAACTAATGTGAACTTTTCCTCCCAAATCTGCCAAAATTTTCTCGACATAATCGTAGTCTCCTACCGAGACGCCGCCCGTAGAAAGCACCACATCCGCCGTCGCCACAGCCCCGGCTATCGCCTTCTTTAACGCCTCTTCATTATCAGGAACTATGCCCAATCGAATCGGTTCAAATCCCATTTGTGCCAACAAAACTGTCAAAGCATACTGATTCGAGTCTACCAGTTTCCCCGGTGCCAAAGGTTCGTCAGGCGATACCAATTCGTCACCAGTAGAAAAAATTGCCACCCGCAGCCGCCGATAAACGGGAACTTGAATGCACTGGGCAGTTGCTAACACCGCCATTTCTGGGGCGTTGATAACTGTACCGGGAGTTAGCAAAGTTGTTCCTGCTTGATAAAAAGCGCCTTTGTGTCTGACAAATGCTTGCGGTTTTTCAGGAGAAACTAAGATAAAAATACGATCGCCCTCACGCCTTGTTTCTTCCTGCATTACCACCGTATCAGCACCCGCTGGCATTATAGCACCTGTAAAAATTCGCGCCGCTTGCCCCGATTGCACCGTACTTTGAGGTCGATATCCCGCTGGAATTTCCTCAACTACTTCGAGTACCGCTGGTTTTTCGGTGCTACAGTTTTCCACATCCGCAAACCGCACCGCGTACCCATCCATTGCTGAATTATCCCAATAAGGAAAATCCAGGGAACCAGTGACGGGTGCAGCCAAAATGCGCCCCGATGCTGCCAGTAAGTCTACAGTTTCTACATCCCGCTGACTGTCGAGGGGTTGCGCCAAATTTAGAACGATCGATTCTGCTTCTTTCACTGACAGCATGACTGTCTCCTTGTTTTGATAACACTCATGATTAAGTTTAGCAAAATATCCAGAGATATTGGTGATATAATTTTTTTGGCTTTTGGCAGTAAACCTAATTTTGGGGATTAATTGCTTATGACTATTTCTCGCTTTGTTGTTCGCCTCAATTGTTTCTCCTTATTATTGGTGGCGATACTGATATTTTTCACTCAACTTTCCGGGTTAAAAGTCAGCGATTTATTCTTGCCGCCTTATTCTTATCCCCATCCCAATGTCGCTTTGTTAACTCGGACTTTCCAAATTTTATGTTCTGTACCCGTCATTGTTTGTACTTTCACCTATAAATTAGCTCGAAGTATTCAACCGCGCACTTCAGAAAATCGATTTATTCTGTTTTCGGCTTTATTAACAGGTGGATTTTTACTAAATGAAATTTACAGAATTCATATATATATGGTAGCCGGGGGAATTCCTAAGCTCGGAGTAAGTCTTTTATACGCCGTGGTTTTGTCATCCTACGGATGGTTTTTTCGGCGAGAACTACAGTTAACTCCCTACCAAATATTGTTAGCGGGTGTAGGCTTGTTGTTTTTTGCGATCGGCGTTGATTCCCTGCATATAAAAAACAAGATATTCTCCAGTTTACTAGAGGGAATACCTAAATTGCTTAGCGAAATCAACATTGCATTTTATTATTGGTATGTCTGTAAGTGTTTCCTCCAAAAAGCATTTGATAAAACTATTAATAGCTAGTTATAAGGATGTGATATAATGAGCCAAAGTGCATAAAAAGATATCCATTAAATCCTCTTAACCATTAATAATATTTACAGCATCTGCATCGCTCGGCATTGAGCCGCCTTCATATACATAATCTGGCTTAAAAGTCCCAACGCATCCTGATAAAATACCATGATAGCAGTTACCATCAACTTCAACTCGATCGCCAAAATAACCGACGACCAATTTTATCAACTGTGTCGCGAAAACCCCGATGTCAAATTTGAACGCAACGCCAAAGGAGAAATAATCGTCATGCCACCCACAGGAGGAGAAACCGGAAATTACAATTTTGAAATAGCTACTGATTTTGGAATTTGGAACAGACAAACTCAACTGGGAATTTGTTTCGATTCTTCAACTTGCTTCAAACTGCCCAGCGGTGCAAACCGTTCTCCCGATGTCTCTTGGATTGAAAAATCAAGATGGGATGCACTCACTCCCGAACAAAAACAAAAATTTCCTCCCATTGCCCCGGATTTTGTCTTAGAGTTAATGTCGCCAACGGACAGTTTAAAAGATACTCAAGACAAAATGCAAGAATACATGAATAACCAAGTAAAATTAGGCTGGTTAATCAACCGCAAAACCCGGAGAGTCGAAATCTATCGCCAAGGACAAGAAATAGAAGTTTTGGAATGTCCAACAGAACTATCGGGAGAAGATGTTTTGCCCGGTTTCGTGCTAAACTTGAAAACACTGTGGCAATAACTAGACATCCTGCATCTGTCAGCGTTTATTTGCGTTCATCTGCGGTTAAAAAAAATCTCATGGAAACCAATACAGAAACTACTGCACCCACTGGCTTAACAGCCGAACAACACAAACAGAAAATGCAGCGACGCCAAGAAGTGCAATCACAGCGAATCGCTAACTCCTCCAAAGAAAAAGGTTTAATTATAGTCAATACGGGTAACGGTAAAGGCAAAACCACGGCTGCCTTGGGAATGGTTGTGCGATCGCTCGGTCACGGATACCGCGTCGCCATAGTACAATTTATCAAAGGAGCTTGGGAACCCGCAGAGAAAGCCGTTTTTCAACTCTGGGAAAAACAGCTAGAATTCCACGCAATGGGAGAAGGCTTTACCTGGGACACGCAAGACCGCGATCGAGATATCGAAACAGCTCAAAAAGCCTGGGAAAAATCTTTAACTTTTATCTGCAATCCCGAATTTAAATTAGTTCTTCTAGATGAAGTTAATATAGCATTAAAACTAGGTTATTTGCAAGTCGAGCAAGTGCTTTCCGGGTTAGACCAAAAACCCGAAGAAACCCACATTATTTTAACAGGCCGAGGCGCCCCGCCAGCGCTAATCGAACGGGCAGACTTGGTGACAGAAATGACTTTAGTTAAGCATCCATTCCGAGAACAAGGCATTAAAGCTCAAGCAGGTATTGAGTATTAAAGTTGTTGGTCTTCAAAAGTTTAGTCCTAATTAGCTAAAAGCTGATTGGGAGTTGACTGAAGCCTGACTACAAACCGTATTTATGTTGTTTCTAGTCAGGACTTTTTACCCAATCTAACATCTAACATCTAACATCTATAGCAATCCTAAATCATTCTCATAATTATTGTAGGGGCAATCCGACCCCTACTCCCCGTGGTTGCCCGATAGATAGGGGGTAGGCACGGGGAGTAGGGGTAGCACTACCCCTACAAATTTATCTGAATCATTTAGGATTGCTATAACATCTAAAATCGAGCTATGCTGGCAACATCAGAGTAAAAGTTGACCCCTTGCCAAACTCGCTACTCACAGTAATTTCTCCCCCCAGCATATGAGAGTATTTCTGCGCTATTGACAAACCCAAACCCGTACCTCCGTACTTGCGGGTAGTCGAAGCATCAGCTTGCGTAAAAGGTTGAAATAACTTTTGTAGCTGTTCAGGAGTAATCCCAATCCCCGTATCAGTACACTTAATAATTAACTGTTCCGAATTCCAACGATTCTCGTCATTTTTAATTCTTTCAACGCTGAGTGTAATTGTCCCTTTATGAGTAAACTTAGCTGCATTACTGAGCAAATTAAACAAAATTTGAGTAAACTTAATTTGATCGGAATACAATTCGCCAATATTATTAGGACATTCCACATTCAGGCGATTAGTGTTCCGCAAAAATAGCGGTTCAACAGTTCGGACTACATCTTGAACTGCCTCCGACACGTCAAAAGTTTCTAATTCAAGTTCCGCGTGACCGGCTTCAATCTTCGACAGGTCCAGAATATCATTAATTAAGGAAAGTAAAAGCTGGCCTGAATTGTGAATTCTCTCCAAATCCAACACAAAATTTTCCTCGCCCAAATCTAAAGCCTCTTCTTGCAGAATCTCGCTGTAACCGATAATCGCATTCAGAGGAGTTCGCAGTTCGTGGCTCATGTTAGCCAAAAACTGGCTTTTAGCCAAATTAGCTGCTTCTGCAGCTTCCTTTGCCTTGTAGAGTTCTGCCTCGGCTTGCAAGCGGTCGGTTACGTCGTGAGCCAGCACTAATTCAGCATTTCTACTATCAAATACCAGAGCATAAGAAGTAATTTCTACATCAATAATTGTTCCGTCTTTTTTCTGGTGCTGCCACACACCTGCAAACTCAATACCGGCATCTACTGGAGAGATATTTTCTATCAATCTCGGCATCTCTTGGGGGGGACGAATGTCCGCAACGGTCATCTTGAGAAATTCGTCGCGAGTGTAGCCGTAATGTTCGACGGCTGCCTGATTGACGGCTATAAATTCCAGAGTTTCTAAATCGTAAACCCACATCGGATGGGGGTTATTTTTAAACAAAAGTCTGTACCGTTCTTCCGAGGCTCGCAGTTCGGCTTCGGCTTGTTTGCGCTCGGTAATGTCGCGGACAACCGTGCAAATAATCTCGCGGCCGCCGTAGGAAATCACGCTCCCGCTCACTTCTACATCCACGCAGGAACCGTCTCGGCGGCGGTAGAGAACTTCGCCAATTCTGAATTGTTTGTCCGTCAGCAGCAACTCGATATTGTTGTCAATTAGGTCTTTAGAGTAAGCGATGATATCGTAAATAGTCAGTTGCGAAATCACATCAAGACTGTAATCGAGCAAGTCTCTAAACGCTGTATTGGCTTCCAAAAGACGTTTGGTTTGAGCGTCCCACAGGAAAATGCAATCTGTAGCTTGCTCCACGACGGCTCTGTAGCGGGCTTTTTCCTCAAGTTGTTCGCTGTCGGCTTGGGCGATCGCACTCAACATTCCGTTGATAGTATGGGCAAGGTCGGACAACTCGTCTTCACCCGTCACCGGTAGTCGCACCGAGAGGTCTTGGCTGCTACTGACGCGCTTCACTGCTTTCGCCAAACTGCTCAACCGAGACAGTACAAGACGCTCTAGCAGTAGTAGAGTGCAGCCGACTAACCCAACTCCTACTAACGCTACAGACCCCAGCAGGTACAGCAAACTAATCTGACCTTGCCGGTATATTTCTCTGGGGATATCCACCCGCAATAGCAGCGCAGGTTGGTTGTAAATATCCCTGATCAAAGCGTAACCCGCGATCGACTCTTCGCTTAAAGGACGCACCAAAATCGGTTTTTTTTCCGACAGTTTCTCCCGCACTTGCTGAAAGTCTGCAGGCAACCTAGCCTCATTCACGCTGTGTACGATTAGCGGCAAGCGAGTAATTTTAGAAACCTTTGCAATGCCCGTAGCATCCAAATTGCGCCCGAATATCAGCGTACCTCGGATCGGGCCAGTGCTTTTAGTCGTGAGAATAGGCCGGGAAGTAATCAGTATTGGCCCTGACGGTAGCAGCATGATACCAGCGAGGCTGCTTTTGGCGTTGGGGTGGTGCAACAGCGGGTCGCTGAGAGAAATGCGCCGTTTTAATGCTTCTGGAACAGGCGTTAGTTTCAGCTTTTCGCTGTCTAAACCCGTACCGTAAACTATTTTGCCCGAAGTATTGACAAATACGGCTATATTAACTCTTATATTAGCGAGCCCTTCTGGAATTAAATTGGAGTCAATGAATTCTGAGTTGCGGTTTTGGATAAAATTGTAGGTGTCGTCCCAGGACGACCAATCGGCAAAGCGCGAGTTAAAGTCATCTGCGGTTTGCCCGAACACATTGAGCACTCCCTTGACAACCTGTGTGGCTTCTTGTTCCTCTGCTTTGATCAGGCTGCCCAAGAGGATGCTTGAGGAGGCGACATACAGAATGCTAGTCAGTCCAGCGATGGTAATGCCAATGATCGATAGTGTTTTTCGACGCAGTTTCATCTTTATTCCCCCTTGGAGACTCCCACTGTACCTGTAGTCAGGTCAGTGGCGAGAGGAAAAGGGGGGCAAGGTTTAGGCCG
>NZ_JAUBTT010000121.1:0-21349 GCF_036705125.1 Microcoleus sp. B7-D4 | reverse complement strand
ATGCCTGTTCCACAAGAAAATTCACTCTTTGTGGAACAGGCATCTTGCCTGTTCTTGAGAATGGTGCAAGATGTGAGTTTCAACCGACTTTCGCTATCAGCCAGGGAATTCATTCCCTGGCGGGCTCTCGAAGCATCCATCAACCCAGCCCTCTCCCCCTCTTGTGCTCTGGCGGGTTGATTCCACACTAAAGACGGGACGATCGCCAGTACGGGTAAAATCGAGACTGACAATATTAGACGCCAATAGAAAAAATTACGTTTCACAGCTTACAACTCACAATTTCACTTCTAAACGCATGGGAATTTAGGAACCCGGAAAATCCGTATGTTTCTTCTTACTAAATCCGATATTTTTGGCGATCGCAATAATTACGCTAGATCCCTACTACAAACTGCTCACCCCGGAATACCAATCACAAACTCCGAACCCTGCCCCAAAGAAGAATTCACGAGTAACGTACCTCCATGTTTTTCCACAACAATTTGATGGGCGATCGACAATCCTAATCCAGTGCCTTGACCCACAGGCTTGGTTGTAAATAAGTGGTTAAAGATGTTTTCCTTGACTTCGGGCGACATCCCTACTCCATTATCCTTAATGCGAATCAAAACCTGATTGTTGTCTTCACTCAGAACAGTTTGAACCGTGATTTGATTAGGCAGGGCTTTAATTTCACTAAAACTCCGCCCCTTATTTGACTCCTCCAGAGCGTCAATGGCATTAGCGAGTACGTTCATAAATACCTGGTTCAACTGTCCGGGAAAGCATTTTACTAGGGGCAAGTTACCATATTCTCTCACAATTTCAATGGCAGGGCGGAACTCGCTGGCTTTTAAACGGTGCTTGAGAATTAGCAGAGTGCTTTCGAGTCCATCATGAATATTGAAAGAAACTGGTCGATCGCTATCCGCCCTAGAAAACGTTCTCAAACTCGTACTGATATTGCGAATGCGCTCAACTCCTTCCTTCATCGAGCCAATCAATTTGGGCAAATCTTCTCGCAAATACTCCAAGTCCATATCCTCTATTTCTGCTTCTATTTCCCCTCCCGGATTTGGAAATTTTTCTTGATACAAATCAATCAAATTGAATAAATCCCCCACGTAGTCTTGAGCAGGTTGCAAGTTGCCGGCGATAAAGCCTACGGGATTGTTAATTTCGTGGGCTACACCAGCGACTAAATTTCCCAGAGCAGACATTTTCTCACCCTGCACCAATTGCAGTTGCATCTGTTTGAGAGCCTGGATAGACTGCTCCAGTTTTTGGGCATAATCCTGAGATTTTTGATAAAGCTGTTGAGATTGCTGATATAAGCGGGCGTTTTCCAGCGAGATGGCAGCTTGGGAGCAGAGGATGTTAAGCAGAGCGACGCGATCGCCAGTGAATGCCCCCGTCGTCAGATTATTTTCCAAATACAGAATTGCCATCATTTTGCCTTGATGGGTAATCGGAGTACATAGGATGCTCTTAGGTTGGTGCTGCTTGATATAGGGGTCAGAAGTAAATATTAATTCAGTCTTGACATCATCGAAAACTAAAGTTTTTTGCGTGCGTTTGACGTAATTAATCACAGTCTGAGGAATTGCTTCGCTCTCCTCTATCCCAATAGTTTCTTGCAGAAGACAGCCTTGGCGAGGGCTACAGTGGACGGCGATTGTCCAGTTGTCCTCTTCTTTCAAAATCAATACTCCTGTTTGAGCCCCTGCATTCTGAATCGCTACTTCCATCAGGGTAGTGAGCAATTGTTCCAGCTTAATTTCGCTAGACAAAGCTTGATAAGCTTTGATAACCGTTGGTAAATCTATTACTGTGGTACTCGTACTTCCAGTAATTGTTTGGTTTTTGCTAGAAGATGAGGTGTCATGGGAGGTAGTCACTGCATCGAAAAAACGAACTTGATTATGTTGCAAAATAGGAGCAAGCAATTGAGAATAGCGTTGTTCTATGTCGTCAATCTTCGCTTTAGCTCCCCAACGAGAGTAGGCATAGTAGGCATCAATTAGATAAAGTTGAGCAATTTTTTCTTTACCCCATTGTAAATAAAATTTTGCAGCCAGCTCATTTGCCAAAGCTTCTTCATTGAGGTATTTGTTTTCTTTAGCCAGAGCGATCGCGCGATCGTAAAAATCCATCGCCTCAACTTGCTGTCCTAAAACGCGATATCGCTCTGCCTCGACCAAATAGAACTTATGCAAGTGATTCATAGGGGCATACTCCGCCCATCGCTTGCTTTTTGCCTGATTTACTGCTACTTTTTCTAGGAGTGCAGCTTGTTTTTCCACATCAGCCTCGGCATACACCGCTAAGTACGTTAGAGACCCATAGAAATAAATCAGCGAATACTGAAGCCCTGCGGTTAGAGCATCCGAATATTGCTCTGCTAGCACGGCATTTTCCAGCGCTTGTTGATAGTTTTCAAACAAATAACCGAGAATCAACTTGTTGAGATAAACGCTGCAAATCGCATACTGCACGTTATTAGCTTGATGCTGCGGTATCATGATGTCTTCATCATAAGCTTCCCCAACCAAACGGCAGGGGTTATCGGTTTTGCCTCGCAAGTTCAAAACAGCCTGCCGAAAAATTTTCACGAAACTGAGTGCGTTTCCCTGACGAATCTGATGAATAGCGCGATCGAAGGTTTCTGTCTCCCGCTCCATTTCCGCCAAGTCTCTGCCCATAGAGAAAGAAAGCGCCGTATAATTGTAAAGTCCATAGGCAGCATATTCTAATTCTCCTGCTTCTAGGGCAATTTGATGGGCTTCTAATAAAAATGGCAAAGAATCTTGGGGGTAGCGTTTCCAATGCCGGACATAGCCATAAACAAGATTGTAGGTTTTAGTTTTTAACTCTTTGCTTTTCACATTATCTAGCAGACCTAAAGCTACCTCACCTGATTGATAGCCGATATCAATATCCCCTCCTGTTCCTGCATGAATTAAACCATACCAAGCATAACTAAAAGCAGATGTAGGTGCATTTCCATAAGTGAGAGATAGTTCTATTGGCTTGCAAACAATCAGCGGGAATAATTTAGATGCAGACTGATAAGAAGCCGACACAACCGTGCCTAAAATTCGCAGGGCTGCTAGATAATAGGAGTCGGTCATCTCTGGAAGATTAATCAATTCTTCCAACGTGTGGCTGGCGAACTTGCGTTTTGTTTCATCCTGGGTTTGCTGAACCTTTTCCGGGCTGGGATTCTCTGGAAATTCCACGCCCAGTTGTTTGAGAACAATCAGCGCCGTCTGTTCTGCTAAGGGTAAATTATTCTGAGCGATGTAACTTTGAATTCGCACTGTATAAACTTTCACAGTATCCAGAGAGGTTCGGGCTTGCTGCAACACGATTTGCACCCATCGATCCATTTGTTCAAATTCACCGCTCAGGAATGCCGCTTCAACTGCTTCCTCATATAGGTTTAAGGTGAGTTGGTACTGGCTGTCCCAACAATCCATTGCTAATAATTCAATTCCGTTACTCAAGCACTCAAAGGCTGTCGCATACGCTGTTGCGGCTTTTGCTTTTTGTCCAGCTACTAGATTTAACTGGGCAAATTCTTCCCGTTGCACGCGATCGCTAACCAGCTTAATCGCCATATTCAAATGGTTGACCATTTCAAAAATTCTTTCTTCCCGCTCGACTTCCGATGTTTCCTTAAACAGCAGTTGCCCTATCTTTAAATGGGTCGAGCGTTTTTGGTCTTCGGGAATGAGAGAATAGGCAGCCTGTTGTACGCGGTCATGCAAAAACTTGTATTTCGCTAATTGTTCATTGCTCGTTAATAAGTCAGTGGTCTCTTGCCTGCCGGCTGGTTCAGCTAAGTCTTTACTACATTGTTGATAAAATTTATAAACATCGCTAACTGGTAAAATCAACCCTTCTTGCAGTGCTTTCCACAAAGCTGTTGCTGTGGCTGTTTGCGAATTTTCATCAACAATTGCTAAGGTAGCCAAATCGAACTGATTGCCAATACAAGCAGCTAACTTTAAAACTTCCTGTGTCCTGATTGGCAACTTTCGCAACTGAAGTGCCATGAATTCTACTACATCATCCGTTAGTGCCAAGGTTCGCACTCTAGCGATATCGCACTGCCAATACCGAGCTTCAAAATTAAATTCAATTATCCCATCTTCATGCAAAGATTTGAGGAATTGTGTGCTGAAAAAGGGATTGCCTTGGGTTTTCTGATAAACGAGTTCTGTCAAAGGCAGAGCCAATGCTGTAGAACAAGCTAAGGTATCGGCAATCAGACAATTCAACTCCGAGCGATCGAGCGGCGCGAGGGTAATTGTGTTTACAGTAGCTCCCGTTTGTTGAATGTGGGATAATGTCAACACTAAAGGGTGTACCGGACTGACTTCGTTATCTCGATACGCTCCAATTAAAAAGAGATACCGCCGATCGCGATCGCTCGTCAAAAGTTGAATCAACTTTAATGAGGCTGAGTCTGCCCATTGCAAGTCATCTAAGAAAATGACGAGGGGATGTTCTTTGGTTGTGAAGAGTTGAATGAAGTTCTCAAGTAACCGATTGAAGCGATTGTGGGCCGCACTGCCCGAAAGTTCTGGTGCGGGTGGTTGCTCTCCGATAATCCCTTCTAGTTCAGGAATTACCTCAACGATTACCTGAGCATTCTCGCCCAATGCTGCCAGGATTTGAGTCTTCCACTGTTCAAGTTTAGCATCTGTTTCGCTCAGCAATTGCTTCATTAAATCGCGAAAAGCTTGTACAAAAGCTGAGAATGGTTGGGTGCGTCCAAATTGGTCGAATTTGCCTTTGATGAAGTAGCCTCTAGCTGCGACAATCGGTTTGTGAACTTCGTTGACGACGGCGGTTTTGCCAATACCTGAGAAGCCAGCCACCAGCATCATTTCCGCGCTTCCTGCACTCACGCGATCGAAGGCTGCCAGTAGGGAGAATACTTCGTTCTCTCTACCATATAATTTTTCGGGAATGATGAAGCGATCGCACAAATCTCGCTGCCCTAGTTTAAATGAGGCGATTTCTCCAGTTTTTTGCCACTGGTACAAACAAGTTTCCAAATCAAACTTGAGTCCTAGAGCACTTTGATACCTATCTTCAGCATTCTTCGCCATCAGTTTGCTAACAATTTCAGACAGCACCAATGGAACGCTTGTGTTCAGGTGATGGACTGGAATAGGCTGCTTGGCAAGGTGACAGTGTACTAACTCTATCGGATCTTCGCTTTGGAAAGGCAACTGTCTCGTCAGCAGTTCGTAGAATGTAACTCCCAGAGAGTAGAAATCTGTGCGGTAATCAATGCCTCGGTTCATTCGCCCAGTTTGTTCGGGAGATATGTAAGCTAAAGTGCCTTCAAGGAGGTTGGGATTTTGAATTTCTTGGGTTTGGCGCGGCAACAGGGAAGCGATGCTGAAGTCAATCAGCTTAACTTGTTTGCTGACAGGGTTAATTAGAATATTGGCGGGTTTGAGGTCTTTATGGATAACGTGGTGGCGATAAAGTCCATCGAGGGAGTTGGCAATTTGAATGGCAATGGGAAGAAACTCGTTAATGGGCAACCCTTCCAGAGGTTCGTTGCTGGCGAACACCAGACTAGCGAGGTAGCTACATAAGGAAATTCCGCCAAAGTCTTCCATCACCAGAGCATACTGGTTATGGTAAGTCTCCAGGCTGTATGCCTTGACAGTGCCGGGTATCTCTAAGTTTTTAGTAATGACAAACTGATTGCGGAAGTGAACCAGTTCGTGGAAGCGGGGAAAGTCATTTCGCAGCAGTTTTATCACTACGGGCTGCTGATCGGAAGACCGACGGGCACGATAAACTAGAGTTCGATTGCCTGCGTATATTTGCTCGTTAATCTGATATCCTCGAAAAATATTTGTTATGCTAGCCATACCTACCTATTCCTATTGCTTCTGTCAAGCCTGAAGCTTTTTAGAGTTAATATCTACTATTTTCGCTCTATCGGCCGTGCTATTGATTAACTATATTTAGTTTAATCTACTTTGTAGCTCAAATTATGAAACCGCCCTTTTCAAACCAGACTTAATATTTTGGTTGTTTTTGCTTGTATACTTGTTTTGAGATAGCGTTGACCTAAAATTACTTTAGATTTTGGTCTATTTGCTGAGTCATTAACACGCATTGATACAAGTGTGTGGGGTTAATTTAATCTCAGATGTTCCTTACAAAAAAAGCGTGACTTCTCAACAGCCCTGCCATTTTAATCAGTGTCAAGTTATTTTAATTATATCTCTCATACAATAGGATTACCATGATTTATATCACTTGGCTTCGGTCTACCTGTATGCAAAATTGAGCGTAATCACCATCGGCACATTTTTCCAGTCTTACTATTTCTGCTAACTAACTTTATTTTATAAAAGATAGGCATGAAATATTCCCCATGCCAATCAAATCTGTAAAAACGCTCACGGTTGAGCTAAACAAAATTACCAAGGACAAGCTTGTGAGCGTTAGTTGAGTTGAGTTTGAGGTTTGAGGTTTACTTCAATCAATCTGGCAGTTTGAACTGTGGTCTAAAATTTTTGCCTTTCCCCGAATCCTGTCAGCAAGCAAGTATCCATTTGGGGCGTGGTTAAAAAGGTGGCGCCGGCTCTACCAGATGCTCCTAATGCGTCAGAAATCCTTGAAATAGCCTGCATTGATGAGTGATATCCATTCGGGTGGTATCGGAATGATTAAACCGCAGAGAACACAGAGGATACAGAGAAAGGGAAGAGAGAGATGAATAATTCCGATGCCAACGGATTGGAGATGACAAAACTTTGTGGGTAAAAAAATCCAAAATAGGCTTGTGGAAAACTGTCAACCTTTTTGGGCTAGGCATCTTAGCCTGGGTTCTGGACATCGCTGACAAGACTTGCACGTAAACTCTGACTGTAATGGGTGAAATTTTATCAATTTTTTGATAAACTTGATGTTCGCAGCTTGAGAGTTGACTTCACAATAAGACCGGTTTCACCAGTTGTGAACCGCGCTGCTACATTGCACCTACCGACTGAGCGGGCAGGTGGCTTTTGTGTCTGCGGGCGCTGACGAAAGCAACTCAGCAGCGCAGCAAGCAAAATAACGCTAAAGTTACTATCTACCTGAGTCCGTAAGGCTACCCTTCCGAACTCAGGAAAAACCCACACAAAAAACTCGTGAAGCGCAGCTATCCCGTAGGGAATCGCCAGCAATGTATTTATTTGCAGGGCGGCGATTTCCCAAAGAATCACTGCTTTTTAACAGCAGGGTATTCTAGGAGACATCTCCGAGGCGATGCGAGCGAGATAATGTGAAATCTGCAAACAGGGTTTTAGTGCTAAGTACAGGCAGCATCGACGTAAATTTTTATCCAATCAGCTTCCAATGTGCTGTTTTAAAGTTTACTAGGCTCCCACCGCTCGGCAGCCTTCTCTCTCCGAGCTATAAAAACGCATCCACCACACAATCACGGAAATAACATTCAATCAACATGGGTAACACGATCGATCCAAACAGAAACGTGCATCAGACTGAGCGAGGAACTCCATTCGCCGGCCAAAGCTGGTTAGTGGAAGAAAGAGATGCCTGCGGTGTGGGGTTTATTGCCAACCAAAGCGGTGAAGCCACCCACTCGATTATTCAAAAAGCGCTGCCAGCTTTAACTTGTCTGGAACATCGTGGCGGTTGCAGCGCTGACTCGGATTCCGGGGATGGTGCGGGTTTAATGACGGCGATTCCTTGGGAATTGCTGGATACTTGGTTCGCCGAACAGGGAATTGTGCCTCCGGCGCGGGAAAACTGCGGCGTGGGAATGCTGTTTTTGTCTCAAGATAAATTTCAAGCGACTATAGCGCGGCAGGTGGTTGAGCAAGTTCTGACCGATCGCGGGCTGAAACTTGTGGGATGGCGCAAAGTTCCCATTGTACCATCGGTTTTGGGCGAGCAAGCGCTAGAAAATCAACCTCAAATCGAACAAGTAATAGTCAGTTCACCGCACTTAGGCGGAGACGAACTCGACAAACATCTATTTTTGGCGCGCCGCACGATCGGACACGCGCTGTCAAATCGGCCCAACTTCACCCGCCAAGACTTTTATACTTGCTCTTTCTCCTGCCGCACGATCGTCTATAAAGGCATGGTGCGATCGGCCGTACTGGCAGAATTTTACCAAGACCTGAAAAATCCCGCTTATAAAAGCTCCTTTGCCGTCTATCACCGGCGCTTCAGCACCAACACCATGCCCCGCTGGCACTTAGCCCAGCCGATGCGCTTGCTGGGACACAACGGGGAAATTAACACGCTGTTGGGCAATATTACCTGGATGAAGGCGCGGCAAGCGAATTTAGCTCACCCGAATTGGAGTCAAGCTGATATCGACACGTTTAACCCAATTGTCAATCCCGAAAGCAGCGATTCGGCAAACTTGGACAACGTGATGGAGTTGTTGGTGCACTCCGGCCGCACCCCCCTAGAATCCCTGACAATTTTGGTGCCCGAAGCCTACAAAAATCAGCCGGATTTGGCTCCCTATCCAGAAATTGTCGATTTTTACGAGTATTACAGCGGCATTCAAGAACCTTGGGACGGCCCGGCCCTGCTGGTGTTCAGCGACGGCAAACAAGTAGGTGCTACGCTCGATCGCAACGGTTTGCGGCCGGCCCGCTACTGCATTACTAAAGACGGTTTGGTAGTTGTGGCCTCCGAAGCCGGAGTTGTCGATATTCCCGAAGCAGATATTGTCGAAAAAGGCCGTTTGGGGCCAGGACAAATGATTGCAGTTGACCTGCAAACCAAGGAAATTCTCAAAAATTGGCAACTCAAGCAGCGAATTGCTAAGCGGCACCCCTACGGCGAATGGCTGCAACAAAACCGCGAAACCTTGCAGCCGCAGCCTTTTGCCGAAACAGCAACCCTCGACTCGCAAACGCTGTTAGCAACCCAAACTGCTTTTGGTTACACAGCAGAAGATTTGGACATGGTGATCGTCGAGATGGCGAGTTCTGGGAAAGAACCGACTTTCTGCATGGGCGACGACGCTCCCTTAGCTGTATTGTCAGAAAAGCCTCAGTTGCTGTACAACTATTTCAAACAGCGGTTTGCTCAAGTCACAAATCCGCCGATCGACCCCCTGCGCGAGGGGATGGTGATGTCGCTGACGATGAATGTAGGCCTGCGGGGCAATTTACTGCAAGCAGTACCGGAAAATGCCAAGCGGCTGAAAATTGATTCTCCCGTACTCAACGACGCTGAACTCTCTTTCTTGAAAGAGCAAAAGTCTTTCCCCGCAACCGAATTGTCAACTCTTTACAAAATTGCTGCCGGGCCTTCTGGTTTGAAAACAGCAGTCGAGCAACTTTGTCAAAAGGCGGCTGCTTCGGTGCGCGAGGGTTCGAGAATTCTGATTTTGAGCGATCGAATCTCGAAGGCCGAAGGCGAATCTTCTGTTGGATTGAGTGCTGAATGTACTTATATTCCGCCCTTCCTGGCAGTTGGTGCGGTTCACCACCACTTAATTAGCGTCGGGCTGCGGATGCAAACTTCCCTGGTTGTGGATACCGCCCAATGTTGGAGCACTCACCACTTCGCTTGTTTGATTGGTTACGGGGCGGTGGCTGTTTGCCCTTACCTGGCCTTGGAAAGCGTGCGCGCCTGGTGGTCTGACAGCAAGACTCAAAACTTGATGCAGCACGGCAAAGTTCCCAATATTACCGTGGCACAGGCTCAAGCTAGATACCGCACAGCGGTGGAAAACGGCTTGCTGAAGATTATGTCGAAAATGGGGATTTCGCTGCTGGCTAGCTATCAGGGGGCGCAAATCTTTGAGGCGATCGGCATTGGCGGTGATTTGCTAGATTTGGGTTTCAAAGGCACTGTTTCCCGCATCGGCGGTTTGAGTGTGGCGGAACTGGCTAATGAGGTAATGTCTTTCCACAGTCAGGCTTTCCCAGAATTGCACCTCAAAAAGCTGGAAAATTACGGCTTTGTTCAGTACCGCCGGGGTGGTGAATATCACATGAACAGCCCGGAAATGGCGAAGGCTTTGCACAAGGCTGTGACTACTTTTAAGGCTCAGACTAACGGTAACGGCAATGGGGCCGAACCAAAAATGACACCAATTGGTGACAAAAATGGTGAAAGTGCTTACGATCACTACGAGGTTTACAAGAAACAGCTCGAAAATCGCCCGGTAACGGCTTTGCGCGATTTGCTGGATTTCCAGAGCGATCGCCCTTCCATTGCCATCGAAGACGTAGAATCTGTAGCAGATATTGTCAAGCGGTTCGCCACCGGCGGTATGTCCCTGGGCGCTTTGTCCCCAGAAGCCCACGAAACTCTCGCGATTGCGATGAACCGTATCGGCGGCAAATCCAACTCCGGCGAAGGCGGCGAAGACCCGGTGCGCTACAAAGTGCTAAACGATGTGAGCGCGGCAGGTTTCTCACAAACGCTACCTCACTTGAAAGGTTTGCAGAACGGCGATACAGCTTCTTCATCCATCAAACAGGTAGCTTCCGGGCGTTTCGGGGTGACTCCTGAGTACCTGATGAACGCCGAACAAATCGAAATTAAAATCGCACAAGGTGCGAAACCGGGTGAAGGCGGTCAATTGCCGGGGGCGAAAGTGAGCGAGTACATTGCTTATTTGCGCCGATCGAAACCGGGTGTCACGCTAATTTCTCCTCCTCCTCACCACGACATTTATTCGATCGAGGATTTGGCACAGTTGATTTTTGACTTGCACCAAATCAATCCGAAAGCAGGAGTTTCGGTGAAGTTGGTGTCGGAAGTTGGCATCGGGACTGTAGCCGCCGGTGTCGCCAAGGCAAATGCTGATGTGATTCAAATTTCCGGTCACGACGGCGGCACCGGTGCTTCGCCACTGAGTTCGATTAAGCACGCAGGTTCTCCGTGGGAACTCGGATTGACAGAAGTTCACCGGGTGCTAATGGAAAATAAATTGCGCGATCGAGTTTTGCTCCGCGTTGACGGTGGTTTTAAAAGCGGCTGGGACGTGATTGTAGGCGCTTTGATGGGCGGCGAAGAGTACGGTTTTGGCACGGTGGCAATGATTGCAGAAGGCTGCATTATGGCTCGCGTTTGCCACATGAATAGTTGTCCGGTGGGGGTGACAACTCAACAAGAACACTTGCGGAAACGGTTCCCCGGAACGCCGGAACACGTGGTTAATTTCTTCTATTTCGTAGCACAAGAAGTGCGGAGTTTGCTGGCGAAATTGGGTTATAAGTCGATCGCAGATATCATCGGCCGCGCGGATTTACTGAAAATGCGCGATGGGGTGCAACTAACTAAAACCCAAGCGATTAATTTGGATTGTTTGACCAAGTTACCTGATACTAAGAGCGATCGATCTTTCTTGATCCACGGCGACGTACACACCAACGGGCCTGTGTTAGATGACGATTTGCTGGCGGATGCTGAGATTCAAAGTGCGATCGCCAATCACGGCACTGTTAGCAAGAGTGTAAAATTGGTGAATACCGATCGCACGGTGGGCGCAAGAATCAGTGGTGCGATCGCACAGCAACACGGCAACACGGGCTTTAGCGGTCAAATCACCCTCAACTTCACTGGTAGCGCGGGCCAAAGCTTCGGCGCGTTCAATTTGCCGGGAATGACGCTGGTGCTGTCAGGCCAAGCCAATGACTACGTTGGTAAAGGAATGCACGGTGGCGAAATCGCGATCGCACCGCCGGCTGGTGCGACTTATGATGCTTCCGAAAATGCGATCGTCGGTAACACTTGTTTGTACGGCGCGACGGGGGGAACTCTGTTAGCTGCGGGTAAAGCTGGCGAACGGTTTGCGGTGCGTAACTCGATGGCGAAAGCTGTGATTGAAGGTGCGGGCGATCACTGCTGCGAGTACATGACTGGCGGCGTAATTGTCGTGTTAGGAAAAGTCGGCCGCAACGTCGGCGCTGGAATGACTGGTGGCTTGGCTTATTTCCTCGATGAAGATGGGACTTTTCCGGCTCACGTCAACGGGGAGATTGTGAAGATGCAGCGCGTTTGTACGGCGGCTGGGGAGGCGCAATTGAAGGAGTTGATTGAGGCTCAGTGCGATCGAACCGGCAGCAAGAAAGCTGAGAAGATTTTAGCAAATTGGTCGGAATATTTGCCGAAATTCTGGCAAGTTGTGCCGCCAAGTGAAGCGAATTCGCCGGAGGCTTCGGAACAAAAGATTGCTGTGGAAGCGTAATTTTGTAGCTGGTTAAATAGATGAGGGGCGACGCGAGTTGCCCCTTTTTTTGATGATCATTCTGGGTTTTTGAGTTGTAGAGTCGATCGCAACACTACGGTGTTATACTAAATGTCAGGTGGTACACCTGTTAACATAAGCAACTTTTAAAGTTATATGAGACAGGTGTGTTACCCCAGAACAAGTGTTTGAAGGTAAAGAGTAGAGATAATGGGTATTAACGTATACGAGCCAACAAGCAATGCCTTCCAAAAAGCCTGTAATCACCATCCGAGTGAACCCCGAAGAATATGAGGTTTTGCAAGAATGGGCTGATTCGGAGTTCAGAAGTGTGCCCAGCTTAGTGCTGGCAGTCGTTCGGAAAACGCTCTTAGAGCGCAAGCAGCAACACCCAGATCGATCGAACTCAAAAACCTAAATCTAAATGACCTTGCCATTGACACCATTCAAATGAACATTATGGAGATACGATCGTTGTGACCAATTCTCAACCAGAGGAAGTCACCTCAAGCCACTCCGTCACCGAACGACGGCGGTGTTATGCAATGCAGGAAAAATACGGCTGGCGACTGCTACGAATCAAACCGACAAAAGACTCCATCCTCAAATACTCCTGCATATTTGAAGGTGAAACCAGTTTTCCTAACTACATGGATGAAGACGAGGAGGATTAACAAATGAGCAGAAAATACATTATTTTTCGCGCTGACTGGACAGAAGAAGAAGGTGCCGAGAACAGACTTTTAGCTCACACCGGAGGGCTAACCGACATTCTGGCAGAGTATTTTGATTCATCAAATTCACCGATTCCTGAACCTGGTTATCGGCCGCTAGAGTTCCAAACTCTGACAGAATCTAAAGACACCCAAATAGCTGGTGCTGATACTCATTACCGCGTAGGCGACTGGGAAGTAGTTAGAGTAGAAGAATACCTGAGAGCCATCCAGAACAATGAATTTGAGATGATCGTGGTTTGCTACTGCAAATACTCCCCTGTTCAGACACCATTGATACCGATGCCACAAGCTACGGTTTCAGTTGACTCCTTCGGTTCCGAGGAAAAATATCGGCAGTATCTCGAACAAACAAAGCAAGCAACAGCACTTGTTTAAAAATAATCTCCACTAGGAAGGTATGGAAATTTTCATACCTTTTTTGATTATTTGCGGTTGGCTAAAACAAAAGTGGCGATCGACCTCCCAATCCCTCACAATTTTGCCTAAAATAGACACAACCCACACTCATAACATCTGTCATGCAAAGTTACACCCTCGCAGAAGCCTGCAATCCACAGGGGACAGTCTTTAACCGAGCTGCTGTCGAGCCAGTTTTACTCACAGATAAATCGCAGCCCAGCCACGTAATTATGTCCGCTGATGCCTATCAGCGCTTGATAGAGCGACTGATGGAAGTAGAAGATATGCTTTTAGGCGATTCTGCAAAATCTGCCCTGAGTCAGTCTCAAATGGTGGGTACTAAAACCTTTGTAGAAACACTCAAACAACTGACAAATGGTGAAACTTGATGGTTTACAAATAACCGTTATTTTATTATAAATACAATCACCAGATAACAGAAATTACACCTGAAGCCGTAATATTTCCATCGCACGTAAACAGCGCAACAGTTTCACCTTGATTTTGCAAAATCATTGCGGTTGCTACAATTTGACGATCGTGCATTTCATGGATGCTCAATAAGCTGAGCGTTTGATTGATGATAGTTCGATCAAGTGGATAAATCGCGATTCTAGGATCGCTGTTAATGGCATTCAACAAAGCATTCACAGATGGAATTGATGTTTTTCTTCGTTCTACAATCCATGCAGCTTCAGCCAAGGCGATCGCAGGTAGAACAAGCTGACTGGTCAAATTGGAGAGAATTGCTTGGGCTTGAGTCCCCAATCTTTGATTTCCTTCGAGAAACCAGATCAGCGCGTGGGTATCAATGACATATTTCATCGGCAGCTATGACCAATCTAATTCATCGTCAGTATCCCCTTGAAACTCGGCAATCTCGAAATCGTCTGCGGTGGATTGTTGAGTACCAGCAAACATTCCAAACTTGATAAATGTAGGCGATCTAGGAATGGATGGCGCAGCCAAAAAAGTAATCACCACGCGGCTTTCATAAATGTTTTCAGGAACTTCTAAAAGTTCGATGACTCCATTTCTGTAAATTCCTTCAAATGCTTGGAGCATAATGATTCACCTCGCGTACAAAGTATGGTCTATCGACTCGCTAGCTCACAATCCCAGTCTAACAAATATTCCCCAAAAAACACAATTTTTTGATATGATATAGTCCGCGACGCAAAAAAAACGTGTTTCTGTCATTACGTTCGTAGGGGCGGGTTCACCAACAATACCAGCCAATAATTGACAATCTCAAAAACCCGCCCCGGCCGGGATATTATGATTAATCGAAGCGTAACGATGATGAAGTGTACAAAAAACTAGAGCGCCTTTTATAATAAACTCATTCTCAGCGATGCTGCTTTAACATTCTATCAAATGTGTCGGGCGATCGGCATTCGCGGAGGTGCTGTTTTCCACATCAAATCTATTTCTTCCGGTGTCAATCCGTAACCTTGATTAACTAAATCGGATAAACGGTGTTCGAGTCTCAACGCCTCAGCTTTGCGAGATTGAATGGCCGGTGCATATTCATTATAAGTTTCGCGGACGGCTTTTAGTCCAGCAACACCGAGAGGATCGGATGATTTAGTTTTCGGCATTCGCTTTCTGATTTCTGCTACGAATTCAGCAAAAGAAAGAGCAGAAAAATCTTCGAGTTTTTGTCCGAGTTTATCAATTACATAAGTGATTTCCAGCCAGTGCAAGACATCTCGGTGAGTTTCTTGATTAGTTTTGGCGATTTCAATTAAACGGCTGACAATTAGTTCTACTTCGGCACGAACTGAGTCAGTTGGTGGTGCGATGGGAAGCTTTTCCGTCAATTCGCCAAGCGGACTCAGTGCTTCATCTTTCATGTGCGGTAAATACCGCCAATTATGCCACCACATAAGTGCTGAATTAAGCACTCCCAAGATATACAATTCAGATGTCGAAATAATGAAAGCTTTATTGTTGGTCAAATAACTCCTATTATCATAGCTATATGCTGGATGAAATTGAATTTCCTGATATATAAGTTTAGGCTGTAGAAAGAGGTTGCAAAAAGATGGAGATGCTTGCCACTGCCACCATAATTGTTTACCTGATCTTGCTTCTAACTTAGTTCTATATTTTTGCAGATGAGATTTTATCATAGGATAGTTTTCTATCTCAATATCTCTATGAGCGAAGATTACCCAAATTTCATCCCATTGAGGATACCAGCGTTTAATATCCTGACCTCGCAATAAGGGCTTGATGATTTCAGCAGATTTAGGGTCAGCTTTAACTAGACTATTTTTAGTGGCTTCATCAAGAAAAAAAGCGTCGTTAAATCCTGTTAAAATACCTCGATAAGGCTTAACCCCTGCAAAATCTTTTAGCGGAACTCCCACTTGTTTTATTTTCTGCATTAACTCATCAACAGCAGGAGGTTCCAGACTCCAAGCACTCGCAGTGAAACGATCTCGCGAAATTTGATAACCGTGTTGTTGAACATATTGTGTAAGATTGATATTAGCAAGTTCCTCGCGCGGAACAGGACAAACAATCACAGGCGAATTAGGTTCAGATTTACCTTGCTCAATCTCGCTTTCAGTTTCAGAGATACATAGAGAAGCGTTAGGTTTTCTGACTGCGACAATACAGGGAAAAGTATCAGCATCCTCAAAAATGGGCGCGTGTCCGAAATCAATAATTTGCTCTAGTAAACCTTGACTGGCAAAGAACTTGCGTAGAGGTTCGCCGTATCCCGACCTCAGCCATTTATTTGTGACAATATACGAAAGCACTCCCTTCGGTTTGAGAATGTTTAATCCGAGTTCATAAAAATAAGTATAAAGGTCTGCTACGCCGTTATAGGATTCATAATTTGCTTGCAAGTATGGTTTAATTGGAGACAGCAACTCCTGCCGCACGTAAGGCGGATTGCCAAGGACAACATCAAAACCGCCATCAGCAAAAATCTGGGGAAATTCAGCTTGCCAATCAAACGCTGTATCTGCTACATTACTGTCAGCGACGATCGAGTTTCCCGCTTTAATATTATCATCCAAATACGTCAGGGTTTTACCAGGTTCGGCCGTCTTCAACCACAGAGAAAGTTTGGTAATTTCCGCCGATTCCGGCAGCAAATCTACGCCGTACAGGTTGTTGCTTAAAATGCTTCTGTCAAATTCCAGCGAGTTGCCGTCTTTTGGTTTATACCCCAAAGCATTCAATTCGCGATCGACTCTTTCGTACTGCTGCATCAAATAATCAAAAGCCGCAATCAAAAAAGCACCCGAACCGCACGCCGGATCGATGACGCGCGTTTTTTGCAGCACCTCGTCTCGATACGCTTTCCAAAACTTAATTGCAGTTTTCTTGGGCGGCTGAACCGACACTTCAGCAACTTCGCTAATTAGGAATAAATCGCGCAATTCTTGCTCTCGACGCTGCAAATAGCCACCGAGAGAAACCTCGACAATATACTGAGTAATAAAAGCTGGCGTGTAAAACACACCTTGAGTTTTTCGCTTGCCTTTTTTATGATTGTATTCCTGTCCGGTAGTTTCAGCATTTAATTCTTCCAAATCTGTAACAGACTGCTCGAAAATATGCCCCAAAATATCGACGGAAACTTCGGTATCAAAATCAAATCTGGTCAGCTTATTAAGCAGACTGCATAAAGGATTTGGCACAGTCAATTGTGCGTCTAAAACCGGATCGAATTTAAATAAACCGCCGTTGTATCCCGGTACAGGAGGGTCATCATTTCCCACATCAACCCAGCGAAATACAGATTGATAATTTTCCCAAATTAATCTAGGATTGTATTGGTCTTGGTGGTCGTGAGCGTTGCTGAGGGTGTTTCGCGGCAGCAACCCTTTATCTTCACAAAAAGCAATGAATAAAACGCGGTCTAAAGTTTTTTGAGCTTTTTCGATGAGTACGCGATCGCGGTTGGGGATATCCTGCGGCCCAGAAAAGCGAAAATGCTTGACGAGAGCGAGTCGAATTGCTTTGTACTCTTGATATAATTTATTGGTGATTTCTTCTTGAGCTTCATCAGAGTCTTTTAACAGTCTGTCAATAACAGAACCTGTTTGAGCTTGGTTTTGAGGCAAAAAATTGCGGCGACACAGCAGAAAGTAAAACCGCTTAAAAGCTGCAATATCCGCCAAGTCAGCCAGAAAAAATTGTTCGTAATAAGCAGGAGTTTTATTGGTATGATAAAGTCGCAACTCTCGATAATTCGAGACAATAATCCAGCGACAATCCGGTGTATAATTAGCGTAGCGCCAACCTTGGTCAACTGCTGATTCGGTTCGCGCAGGATGCTGATGTGATGCGGGACGGTCTAAATCATTTTTCGCTCCCTTGAGTTCGATCGGAGCAATCACTTTACCTTGCAGGGACACGGCTTTGCCTTTAAGATTGTCAGCAGCAGTAAAAAAGCCGATCGCCCCGTCAGCAGAACCGCCACCATCAGATATCGTTTGTTCCGCGTTAATTTCCCAAGCTTTCCCCGCACCTTGAATTACCGAGCAATATCCCAAAACATCCTGAAAAATATCATTAATAAAACTGCCGTGCAGCGAAACTTCTTTAACTTCGTCTAACGTACCCGTTTTAAGTGCAGCAATCCACGTCCCCAATTTTTGGTGGCGCACTTCCATATCTTGCGGAAAGCTAAAAGCACGCAAAGCAGTGTTCAGTGTTTTGCTGTGAAAAAGGGCGCGAGTAGAGCGATTTGTCATAAAGTTGAAAAGGCGATCGATTTAATTTTACAGCAAAAAAGCGGTTGTGAAATCCTAACTAGCCGCAGTCGTTTCAAATCTAATCCCTTCATAAATTTCGCCCAATTGAATTTGAAACGGCAGCGAAGACAAAGCCAGCACTGCCTCTGCCGATTCGTATTCACTTAAAAGCCACTTATTTTCCGAAGTCTTGACAAACTGTTCGACATAAAATTTATACTGATCGATTAAAATATATTCTCGAAACTCAGGAATCGATCGATAATAATCAAACTTATCCCCTTGGTCGTAATTTTTCGTACTTTTTGACAAAACTTCAACAATCATCAAAGGATTAATTATTGTATCTGTGCGATCGTCTAAAAGCACTGGTTCGCCTTGAACCACCATCACATCTGGATAAGTATAGAGATGATAGCGCGGTATCGACAAGCGTAAGTCACCGATAAAAACCTTATAGTTTTGTCCCCTGAGAGCAAATTTTAAATGAGCATAAAAATTGCCCGCAATATCATTATGATTTGGAGTACCACCAGTCATAGGAACTATCTCGCCATCAATATATTCACTTTTAGACTCGGCCACTTCCTCTAGTGCCAAATATTCCTCTGGCGAGTAGAGTTTTTGAGTTTGGGTTAACATAGTTTTTATCCTCAACAGCCGTTCATTTTATTTTAATTAAAAGTACACCTATTTTACCAAATTTGAATCGGGTCAGGGTGCGATCGCACTGCTATCAAATCAGTTCGACTCAAAGGTCGATCCTCTTCGTTGGCGTAGCCCCCGGGCGGGCTTCGCTAACGCACCCTACCCCCTCAAAAAAGCGTGAGCGATCGCTCAAGAGTCAAAAACCCACCTCTAAAGCTGAGCTAGCTCTCATTTACTTTGCATATTGTAATTATCACCAAAAGCTATCATTTTTTCTGAGTAGCTTTCCGCTGCTCCCTTCGGGTTTTACAGCAAAAGTTAAATACAGGTGAGCTTATCTGCACGGAGCGAAAAGTTTTGTTACAATAGGTAAGCTGTTACAAATCGTAACTTATGCTGGTTTCTATTTTAATAATTGACGTTGCCCTCGTTGCCTGGTCTTTGCACTTAATGCAGGAGGCGATCGCGCAACGGGAATTTTCACTAATGCTAGCCGGCACCCTAGTTGCGGTATCAGCCGCCGCTCTGCTAGTCGTCTACTTCCTCATGGGGTCTTGTTTGAGCCATTTGAGCGAAATATCGCAACATACTTACTAAATGATAGTAGGCGATTGACCATTGTCCAGAAGCGAGGAGAGTTTTGTGGAAAAAAAGCCGAAAGCCTTGCCAGCCGAAGGCTCAAAACTAATTTCCCCAAAAAGCTTGACAAATATTGGTCAGTTAAGGCATGATTGAGAGCGCGAAAAGAAAGGGGAATTAGCTCAGTTGGTAGAGCACTACAATGGCATTGTAGGGGTCAGCGGTTCGAGCCCGCTATTCTCCATAAGTCAAGATTAGGGATACGGCACTGCTCATTCGTGTCAACTTAAGACTAAAACTGTTGATAAATATCGCTTTTACCCAAGTCTAGATCCCCCTCGCATCCCCCTTAATAAGGGGGACTAAAGAGAAGACTCTTGTCCCACCCTTATTAAGGGGGGCTGTTTCATTATCACCAAAAACGAGGTTTTTGTAGGGGTAGTGCTACCCCTACTCCCCGTGCCTACCCCCGCCACCAACCATCGAATGGGGGTTTCAGGCCAAAAGGGCCGGCACGGGGGCACGGCCCCTACCAAGAATGAAACCGCCCTGCCTTGTTAAGGGGGACTTTGAATACTCTTGTCCCCCCCGACCTAGGGGCGGTGCCCCCGTGCCCGCCCTAGGCGCCGTGGGGATCGAGGGGCTCATCGGTAGACGGTATACTGATACTACTTTTGACGTTAAGTTGACACGAAGAAGGGCACTGCAGTGTCCTTACTCGTACCTAAACAGCATTGCCGTGTCCTTAAATTCGATCGCCCTACACACCCTGAAAACCAATTTTCCCGTAAAATCAAAACAGTCTACCCGCAACCAAAGCGCTACCAGTGGCAAAGTCAACTGAACCCAACAATCCAGAGAGTCCGAGCCAACTTGCCCGCACGCCTCTGTACGACCTATCATTAGAACTCAAAGCTCGGATGGTGCCATTTTCCGGGTGGGAGATGGCAGTACAGTACGCAGGCATTAGCAGCGAACACCAAGCAGTACGCCAGCAAGCAGGAATGTTCGACATTTCCCACATGGGAAAATTTGGTTTGAGAGGGAAACAAGTAATAGAAAAATTTCAACCCTTAGTACCCTCAGACTTGAGCCGCTTGCAACCCGGTCAAGCTCAATATACAGTCTTGCTAAATGCCAAAGGCTGCATCTTAGACGACATTATTTTCTACTGCCAAGAACCAGATCCTATCACTAGCGAAGAACGTGCAGTAATCATTGTCAACGCCGCCACTCGCATCGCAGACAAAGCATGGATTACCACTCACTTAGAATTGAGCGAACTCTGTTTTACAGACATTTCTGAAGATAAAGTTTTAATTGCAATTCAAGGGTCGGAAGCCGTTAACTATCTCCAGCCTTTTGTAGAAGACAACCTCGCACCAATTAAGGCATTCGGCCACTTAGAAACAAATCTGTTGGGACAGCCGAGTTTTATCGCCAGAACAGGTTACACCGGCGAAGATGGGTTTGAAATCATGGTGGATGCCGAAGTAGGAAAAGAACTGTGGCAAAAATTGTTAGCTGCTGGCGTTGTTCCTTGCGGATTGGGTGCGAGAGATACCTTGCGTTTAGAAGCAGCAATGGCTCTTTACGGTCAAGATATCGACGACAATATCACACCTTTAGAGGCTGGATTGGGTTGGGTAGTTCACCTCGACACCAAAGGCGATTTTATTGGTCGCGAGGTTTTGGAACAGCAGAAAGCGAGTGGAGTATCGAAGCGGTTGGTAGGGTTAGAAATGCAGGGGCGGCACATTGCACGCCACGGCTATCCGGTAATATTTGAAAGCGAAACAGTAGGAGAAGTTACTAGCGGTACATTATCGCCTACTTTGAATCGCGCAGTAGCCCTCGCATTTGTTCCCGCAAAATTAGCGAAAATCGGTCAGCAATTAGAAGTCGAAATTCGCGGTAAAAACTATCCGGCTAGTGTGGTAAAAAAACCATTTTATCGATCGCAAAACCGACCAAGTTAAATTAAGGAATGAGAATTAAATAACTTCCACAAGTTTGTGGGATGGGCGTCCCGCCCGTCCCAAAAGGACGGGCGGGACGCCCATCCCACA
>NZ_JAUBTT010000120.1:17879-21527 GCF_036705125.1 Microcoleus sp. B7-D4 | reverse complement strand
GTTTTTAGCTGGCATTTTTGTAGAGATTGACTAAACTCCTTTTTTATTATACCCTATTTAAAGGTACAACAGCTTAACAACTACAGTATTAGCGGCGATGCAAATAATAACGGCATCAACGACAGCGGCGACGTGCGCTCCTTGTTCATCCTGTCGGGAAATGTGAATATTGCTGACTTGACTATCACCAATGGACGGGCCGAAGGAGGAAGTAGCGGCACTGGCGGCGGCGGCGGTGGATTAGGGGGCGGTTTGTTCCTCTATGATGGCAATGTTTCGTTGACCAATGTTGCGTTCGCGAATAACATCGCACAAGGCGGCAACAGGGGCGTTGGCACCGGCAGCGGCGGCGGGGGTATGTTTGGCAATGCCTCAAGCAGCGGCGGCGGGGGTATGTTTGGCAATGCTTCAAGCCGCGAGGGCGGTTACGGCGGCAACGGCAACTACGGCGGCTTCGGCGGCGGCGCCTTCCCCAGTGTCAACGGCGGCTTCGGCGGCGGCGGCAGCAGCGGCGGCTCCGTAAGTTCATCTTCAGGCAACACCGGCATCATAACATTTTACAGCGGCGGCATGGGCGGCTTCGGCGGCGGCGGCGGCGGCGAAAACGGCGGCTACGGCAGCGGCATCGGCGGCTTCGGCGGCGGCGGCGGCAGCAGCGCCTTTTACGGCGGTGCCAGAGGCGGCTATGGCGGCGGCAGCGGCGGCAGTGGTGGTGCTGGACTAGGAGGGGGAATCTTTGTCCGCAGTGGTTCTTTAACCCTCAACAACACCACCTTTACAGGCAATACTGCTACGGGTGGCACGGGAGCTAGCTCAGGTCAGGGCTTAGGTGGGGCAATCTTCGTCATGGAGTCCACCACCAATACCAACGGTAATAACCAGGGAATGCCGACTACCCTTGGCACTGTCAATTTTACGGGTTCGTCTACCTTCAGCAGCAACAGTGCGGCTAATGATGCGGGAACAGCAACTAATAATGATGATGTTTACGGTACACAAATACCTGCTACTCCTACTAACCAAGCCCCCGTCGCCAATGCCGACAGCCTTACCACGGCTCAAAATACACCTCTGACTATTGCTACCAGCACCCTCATCGCCAATGATACTGATGTAGATAATCCTGCCTCGGATTTGCGGATTACTGCTATTAGCGGCGCTGTCGGTGGAACTGCCAGCCTCAATAACAATGGCACTGCCACCAACTTTAGCGATGACTTTATTGTCTTTAGCCCCAACAATAGTTTCACAGGCAATGCCAGCTTTAACTATACCCTCAGCGATGGCAGTCTCACCAGTAATGGCGCTGTGACAGTAGCCGTGGCTTCCGTTGCGGGACTCAATCTCAACAGCGGTAACGGCAATGATGTCCTCAACGGTAACGCCGGGAATGACTACCTCAACGGTGGCAATGGTCAAGACACCCTCAACGGTTTTGCCGGCAATGATACTTTAGTGGGTAGCACTGGTGTGGATGTCCTCAACGGTGGTGATGGTGATGACTTGCTGCTAGGAGATGATATCAATATTGGTGCTGGCGGTGATGATATTCTCAACGGCGGTGCAGGTAACGATATCCTCAATGGTGGCAAAGGTGCCGATAAACTGCGCGGTGGTACTGGGAATGACTTCTTAACAGGTGGTTTGGGTCCGGACACCTTTATCTTCGCCCCTGGGGAAGGCACCGATACGATTAGTGACTTCAAGTTGGGGAGCGACCAAATCGGTCTGACTGGCGGTTTGACCTTTGGTCAATTGTCGTTCTCCGGCAGTGAGATTCGTTTGGGGAGTGACGTTTTGGGTGTCCTGACGGGAGTGAATACCACTACTCTGACGGCATCCAATTTCGTGGCAGTCTAGAAGCGCGCACCGGCTGAGTGCGACGGGTCAGCAGCGCTTGTGGCTGACCCGTCCCCGCCCTAATTTTTGCCTCGACCCAGACTCGCTCAATTCAAGGCAAAACATCTCTGATGAAAAGCTCAAATTGCGCTACGAATCAAAACAGGTGAAAGTGAGATGAAATCAAGGCAGCTCAGGCGAACCCAGAGCTTGCCTTTTCCTCGGATAAGCTGCCTTACACCTAATACCGGAGTCGCCGGAATCAAGCCTTTTTAACAATCGATTCTCATCGATATATACCTAGCGGCAATCGCGCCATTGAGAAGAAGGCAGAGAATCTCAAAACACGTCCACTAATATAACCAAAGTGCATCAAAGGACAACTCAACTCAATCAATGAGCCGTGCATCAAAATAACGCTTGAGAATGCACCGATGCTGCAATTTTTCAGCCGTCAATCGATTTTAGATTTTAGATTTTAGATTTTAGAGGCGACCCCACGGATAAATGCGGGGGCTTGAGGATTTTCGATTTTCGATTTTGGATTGATTCACGGATAAATCACGTGGCGGGTACCATCAAGAAATTCTTGGTCATTTGCGCCCGTATTTAAGTTACTCCTCCGAGTCCAGGTATTCCCTAAAATGTAGGGCTGCCGTCAAAAAAATCTAAATTCCGCCAGCACAAACTTTACTTTTTAGGTTGCTGCTTCTGGTAAACGCTGATAACTTTATCGGCATAAGTAGCAGTTGCCCCACTTTTGCAAGCTGCGGAGTCACCTGTCATCCACCAGCAAGCGGCGCGGCGTACAGCGGTTAATTCATTGTTGCTGCTAGCTTTGTATTCGTCGCGCAGCAAATCGCCCACGATACAGGTAACAATTGATTTGGCTTTTGTCGCGTCGGCCTCAAATTGTTGCGGTGTTAAATCTTGTTTGGTACAGAATTTTGCCCAGCGGGAAATATTGTTCGGTAAAACTTGCCACTGACTGTACATTCCGTCATTTGCGGCTTGTGGCGGGGCGGCTTGTCGCAGCGCTTCTACAAGGGCGGAAACTTGCGCGTCGGTGACTGATTGCGCTGCTGCTGGAAGTGATTGCAATCCGAGGCTAATTATCAGGCTGCCGAATAGTAGATTGGTTTTTGCGATCGATTTAAAATTCATTCACAATGCCCTGTTTGATTTAAACTTTGTTTCCTCAAACAAGGTTTACTATTTTGTCGCTGGAATACCTCTATCTTAAGTATGATTTGCTTGTTGAATGGACTGTCGATCGCACTTACGAGAGAAATTGCCGATCGACTGCGATAAAATTATAGAAGTACAACCCGCGAAATTCAATGAAAATGCCTACCAGCGATAGCTACCGCGAGTCCCTAATTGAATCTCTCAAAGATGCCGAACACGCTGCTGGTTTTATCGGGGCTATCTTAGAAGAAAAAGACCCTGAACCCGCACTCCTGAGAAATGCCATCAGAAAGGTAATTGAGGCTAAAATCAGGATGAATGCTCTTTCTGATTCAGCAAAAGAACATCACGAAAAACTCGATAATATCCTGACTGAAAGCGGCGGTTCGGAAATTTACAGTTTGGTAGAATTGCTCGAAGCGTTAGGATTTAAACTAGAAATTACTGTCGCAGATACTGAGTTGCCCGCTGACTCGGAATCAACGCAGATTGAGGAATCGGAATTATCGCCCGAACCAGCTAATTTCTAGCAGATTGTAGCCTTATTTCGATCGCAGTAAAGGTTAATCTAGATTATTGGTTGTGTGGGGGCGGGTTTATATAAATTGTTTGCGGGTATTA
>NZ_JAUBTT010000120.1:0-17779 GCF_036705125.1 Microcoleus sp. B7-D4 | reverse complement strand
CGCCCCTACAGGCCATCGTAGGGGCGGGTTTTACCAACCATTTATGTTAGAAACCTACCATCTCAAAAACCCGCCCCGCCCAGCGACAAATCCGCAATTGGTAATATCATCGCAATTCGGTCGCCCTCACCCTTCCCTCACAAAATCAAACAACCGATGAGCCATTTCTAGCTTGCTGCAAGGTGCTATTTCTACTTGCTTCCCTGCTGCATTAATTAATATTGCTTGATTGGTATTGCTGCCGAAACCTGCGCCTATTTGATCGATCGGGTTTGCCGCAATTACATCCAGTTTCTTCGATCGCAATTTCTCCAAAGCCGGCTTGACAATATCCCCAGTTTGTGCTGCAAACCCGATTAATTTTTGGTGCGGCTGTTTCAATTTTCCCAACTCTGCCACAATATCCGCTACCGGTGCCAAAGGCAAACAATTCGGGAGCGATCGCTTCGGCAATTTCTCACTACTGTACTCGGCCGGCTTCACATCCGCTACCGCCGCCGCCATCACCGTCAAATCCGCATCGTGGAAGCATTGCAGCATCGCCTGCCGCATTTCTTCTGCACTCGCAACTGCGATCGCCCGCACACCTGAGAGCGGCAATTCGCCAGTTATACTGTGTACCAGCGTCACTGTCGCGCCGCGGTGCCCTGCAGCTTGCGCCAAAGCTATACCCATTTTGCCACTGGAAGGATTGCCGATAAACCGCACCGGATCGAGGTGTTCCCGCGTTCCTCCCGCACTGATCAACACCCGAAGACCCGCTAAATCTCGATCGCCCTTCGCATACAAAAGCGATTCAATATGAGGCAAAATCTCATAAGGTTCTGCCATCCGGCCGACACCCGCGCGATCGCACGCTAGCATACCCGCCCCCGGATTCGCAGCATGATAGCGCCGATAAGTCAACACTTCCCGCCAATTCCGCTGCACCGTCGGCTGTTCCCACATATCTGTATTCATCGCCGGTGCCAGCAAAATTGGGCACGTAGAAGCTAAGACAGTATTAGTCAACAAATTATCAGCAAAACCCCCCGCCAACTTAGCCAAAGTATTAGCCGTCAGGGGAGCAATAACAAAAACTTCCGCCCATTCTCCCAGTTGAATATGCAGGGGGCGCCCGTGACTTGCTTGCCAAAAATCTTTGTCAGTAAAAGCAGGATGGCGGCACAGAGTAGCAAAAGTCAAAGGCGTGACAAACTCCCCGGCCGCATCAGTAAGAATAGCTTTAACTTCAGCTCCAGCTTTCGCTAAAGTTGAAACTACTTCGCAAACTTTGTAAGCCGCAATCCCGCCACTAACACCGATTAAAACTCGTCTGCCTTTCATGATTTTTGGTAATACAGCAACCTTCGAGGTTATGAGAACTTGATGAATTCCTGAAACCATTGCGGAGAATTGCCCGATCGCATCTCCTGATTCTTTCTTCCTTCTTCCTTCTTCCTCATTCTTTCTTCCTTCTTCCTAATTCCTTCTTCCTAATTCCTTCTTCCTAATTCCTTCTTCCTAATTCCTTCTTCCTAATTCCTTCTTCCTTCTTCCTTCTTCCTAATTCCTTCTTCCTTCTTCCTAATTCCTTCTTCCTTCTTCCTTCTTCCTTCAGCCATAAAAAAGAATCAAGAAAGAAATTAAGATAAAGACAGACTAACATCCCTCATTCATCTGTTTAATCCGCAACAAAATATGCTGCTAACTTCTTCCTCAATTCCGTCGAAATTTTTGAGCTAGATTTTTCAGTCTATGCTTCGTCGTAGGCTTCCATATCCAGAAGGTGGAGATAAGGTTCAACCAGCTCCGGCCGCTGAAAAGCAAGCGATCGCAACAAATGCCAATCATTCAATCCCTCAAAAGGATCTGTATAATCGTCAACTTCCAAACGGACAGCCAATTCTGCCACGTCCTGAGAAGTAAGTACAGCAATATCGCGCGATGCTTTGGTTAAAGTTTTCATTTTTTTCCCCTGCCCGAGACTTCCGCCATACTATATACTAAACCTTTAATCAGATTTCGACACAGTTTCTACAACAAAACTTCGCATTACCTCTATAACTTCCGGCAGAATCTCGTGTCCCATGTTAAATTCTCGATACTGCACCGCAGCTCCCCAAGCCGTCAAACTCTCGCGCGATCGCGCAGCAGCACTAACGGGAACAATAGTATCTTGAGTACCGTGTACGATTAAAACAGGTGGCAAAGCACTCCCAGCAACTGGCGAAATCTGGTGTAAATAACCACTAAGACAAATTAAACCAGCTAGGGGCAAAGTCAATCCCACATCTAGAGTCATCGCTCCGCCTTGAGAAAAGCCACCTAAAATCGTGCGAGACAAAGGCACGCCCGTGGTGCTTTCCAAAGACAGCAAAAATTCCCTCAGCAATTGCCGGCTTTCTACCAATCCCTGAGCGTCTTTGCTTTGAAGGTTATACCACGCTTTGCCACTCATTACCTGGGGATGGGGAAAGGGGGCATCGGGAAACACAAACTGATAATCCGGCAAATTGAAAAAGGGTGCTAAGGAAGTCAAATCCCGCGCATTAGCACCCCATCCATGCAAAGCGACCATCAAAGCGACAGGTTTGCGCTCCGTTGTGGGCGGTATGCTAATAGATTGTAAAGACATCGTAGTTAATAATTGGTAATTTGGCCTTGCTACAATTATAAATTGTTACGACTGGTAAAACCCCAGATATTTGTTTTCGGTAATATTCCACTGGGAATTAGCACGCGCTTGCTAATAACTATAATAGTTGACTGTTGACTGTTGACTGTTGACTGTTAACTGTTGACTGTTAACTGTTGAAAGTAGAGTGCGACATCGCGCCTTTCCAAAGTAGAGTGCGGATAGTTCACCTTTTCTAAACAGGAATTAGGGAGCATCTCCTATTTGCAAAAACACTTCTTCTGGCTCCTTCTTTCTGCCTCCTTTCCTCCTGCCTCCTGCCTCCTGCCTCCTGCCTCCTGCCTCCTGCCTTCTGCCTCCTGCCTTCTGCCCCCTGCCCCCTCCTGCCTCCTATCTTCTGCCTCCTGTCTCCAATTTATAGCTGCGCTGCTTTCATTGAGATGCTCCCAGCAAGACTCCGCTAGAAGCGAGATTTGTTCCGCTAATTCCAATTGACCGAAAGCATCCAGGATACAAGCCCGCAGATTAATTTATGAAGAAACAAAAAACTTATATCCGATGAAAATTGCCCACCGAATTTATCCGTGGGGTCGCCTCTAAAATCTAAAATCTAAAATCTAAAATCGATTGACACCTACCGCAGGTAAAACCTTAGAAACAGATTGCTTAGACTGTTGCCGCACCGGCACCTCAATCCAGAATTCAGTTCCCTCTCCCGGAGCCGATACGCACCTGAGCGAACCGTGATGTTTGTCCACTATTTGATAGCAGATAGACAATCCCAAGCCAGTACCTTTGCCTACAGGCTTGGTAGTAAAAAACGGATCAAACAAACGTTTTTTTACATTCTCCGTCATGCCCGTTCCATTGTCAGCGATTCGCACGCATACACAATTAGAACTTAAGAGTTCAGTGCGAATCCGAATAGTAGGTAAAAATGCAGAGTTCGAGGCATTTTTTTCTAGCCTTTTTTGATTTTCTTCATCAGATAAAACATCAATAGCATTGCTTAAAACATTCATAAATACCTGATTCAATTGTCCCGCCCAGCACTCCACTAATGGCAAATTTCCGTATTCTTTGATAAGTTTAATGCCCGAAAAATCAGCTTTGGGTTTCAGCCGACTATCCAAAATCATCAAGGTGCTGTCAATGCCTTGGTGAATGTCAACCGACTTCATTTCAGCTTCATCCAAGCGCGAAAAATTCCGCAGAGAAAGCACGATCTGGCTGATACGTTCAGCTCCCATATTCATAGATTTTAGGATTTTAGGCAAGTCTTCACTGATAAACTCCAAATCAATATCTTTTAGTTTCGCTTGCACTTCTGGGGTTGGGTTCGGATATTGCTGCTGGTATATTTCCACAAGTTCGAGCAAGTCTCTAGTATATGCGCCTGTATGGATCAGGTTGCCAGAGATGAAGTTGACAGGATTGTTAATTTCGTGGGCAACTCCAGCCACCAACTGCCCCAAGCTGGACATCTTTTCAGTTTGGATGAGTTTAAATTGAGCTGCCTGCAAATTTTTTAGTGCTGTTTCTAGTTCAGCGGTGCGCTGTTTTAGTTGAATTGTACGATCGTACACTTGCTGTTCTACTTTTGCAGTACGTTCTAGAGACATCAACAGGTAAATCGTCAAGCTGCCAGTCATCAATAGCCCGATCGCACAAATTGCCAGCGAACCCTGATACGTCCTCATACTGTTGTACCCCTTTCCAGGCAAAACTAGCAGCCTCCACTGGCGGTCTGCTACGTTAAATAAGCGAGTGCAAGCACTAGGATTTTTACAGATTTTTCCCCGGATATTAGTTAACTCTGGCTTTTCGTGTTTTGGGTTATCTATCAACTGCTTAGCTTGTGAGTCGTAGCGCACCAGAAAGCGTTCTTTCTCTATAGCAGAGTCGTCATAGAGGTAAAAATTAATCTTGTCTAAATTTAGCGATTCTAAAGAGGAATCGACCATACTGGTGATCTGAAACAGACCCGCAATAACTCCCATTAGGTTTGGGCGGCCGTTGACCGAGTTATCTGCAGAAGTTGTGCGGCGGGGTACTGGTAGAAATACTTGCAATCCCGGTTGATTGTTGCTGACTAATCTAATTCGCGCGGAAGCGGCTATTTTCCCGGTATTCACCGATTTCTCTAAAGCTGTTTTGCGATCGGGGCTGGAGGCAACATCAAAACCGATCACTTTGTTATCTTCTTCTAGTGCTTCTCTGTAAATAATGGGAAAGTATTCCGATCGCACTTTTGCTTTGACCTGCTTTTTGTCAGGAGTTCGTTCGTAAATTTGAAATGTCGGAAAACCTTCGGCTCGAATTGTCTTTTCGTAAGCTGCTTTTTGGGCAGCCGGCACGCGCCGAATCCAGTTAACAGAATGTATAGCAGTATTTCGGGCAAGTGCAGGTTGAGCGAATTGCTTAAAATCTTCTCTGGTAACTTCAGTAGATGCCCTGTAGAATGCTTCAAGTGAGTACAGAACTTCTAAATTTTTGTTGATGCTTTGCTGCAATGTCACATTCAGGCGATCGGCTTGCTGATGAAATTCAGCTTGCATTCGTTGGTGTTCCGAATGCCACACAACGGCTGCGGCTGCCAATGACAAACTCGTACCTGTGCAAAGAGTCAGCGCTGCTGGAATGTAACGACGGTGCGACTGTAAACTTTCGGTCAGCGAATTAAACCAATTGCTCGCAACATTCATATTCCCACACCTTGTGCCACCGGAGTGCAATTCGTTTAAGGACTTTTGAAATTCCTTGATAGCACGATCGACAGCGCACCAACCAGATTGTCTCAAAACTTACGATCGCAGCAATAGGACTTACCCTGAGAAACCCAATTTCTACGAAAATATTGGTGTGGTAACGAGAAAGTTGGGAAGAAACCGGGTTTCTTAGGAATAGTGCATCCACGACTGAGGAATTAAAACCAATTGTAACTAAGTGTAACGAACTCTGTTCCAATCTCGGCGTTCCCAACTTCCTGCCCCGGAAGAACCTGGGAACGAGAAAAAGCCTTGATCTGGTGGGGCGGGTACTCAATACCCGCCCCACAAAGCCAACTTAAAGGTGGAACCGCTTACAAAACAGTCCCTATTTCCTTCAAATAAACCCGTGTAAACGGTTCATCATCCCCCAGAGTATACTGTTCGATCAATCCCTGCCGGCGAAGAGAAATACTATTTCCTTCCCTCACCACAACAGTATCGTCATCAGTGCTTTCTCTGACCAACATCATCTCAGTTTCTCCCGGATTGTCCAGCACCACCATATTGCTGCCCCGATAAAACATTCCCTCAGCTTCCAAAATCTCTTCTGGATATTCAGCAATTAACAAATCGAGCTTGGGATTCCGCAGCAAACTTTGCAAGTTGAGATGGTAATTCTTATTCAAAACTTTTTCTGAACGGTTAACAAAAAGTCCACCGCGACAAACAGCACCGATTGTCCAATCGGGATGCTGCAACAGAATATGGTCGATGGTTTCTTGTAGGTCATGTACCGAAATTCTGTTGAAAGTAATAATCGGAATTCTGGCTGATTTTCCCGATTCAAAGAAAGTTTCGATAATATGGGAAGGCACATCAACTCCTTCGCCGACAGCGGGGTTGAGGTGCATAAAAATTCCCGGCGCGGCATTGATCTCGATAATCCCAAAATTGCCGGTTTTCCAAGATTTGGCGAGAGTTTCTGTTATGACATCAATCCCCAAACAAGTTAACCGAAAATGTAGGGCGATATCTTGAGCCAAAACAATGTTATCCGGGTGAATAGTGCGGGTAGCGTCGATGCTGATGCCGCCTGCGGAAAGATTAGCGACTTTGCGTAGATACACAGTGCGATCGCGAGTTGGCACACTATCCAATGACAGCCCTTGTTCTTCCAGATACATTTCCATCGCTTCGTCGGACTGAATTTTGCTCATCGCCGAAGTTGGCGTATCCAAACGTTCTGGTTTGCGGTTTTCACGGCGGATCAATTCGCGAATTGTTGAGTCGCCATCACCTGTTACGCAAGCGGGTCGGCGTTCAGTTGCAGAAACAAATTTGCCGTCCACGCACAGCAGCCTAAAATCCGATCCTTTGATGCTGTTTTCCACAATTACTCGCACCGGGTCTGTTTCGGGAATGGCCTTAACTGCTCTTTTAAAAGCTGCCTGCAATTCCTCGGCATCCCGGACATCTGCTGTTACGCCAATTCCTTTATGACCGACTACTGGTTTGATAGCAACTGGGTAGCCAATTTCTCTAGCAACTGCCAGAGCTCCGTTTTCTGTGGAGACGATATCGCCTTTGGGAACAGGAAATCCTAATGTAGCGAGAAAAGCTTTACAATCGTCTTTGCGCGTGGTAAAATCTGAGTCTAAGTGGCTGTCAGAATCAAAGGTAGTTGCAGAGCCACGAACCAGTTTTTTGCCGTACCCATATTGCATTAGTCCTTCATCCCACAAATAAAATGCGGGAATGCCTTTTTGGGATGCCGATCGCATTAACGAATAAACTGTCGGGCCTCCGTAAACTGACTGCCGGAACATATTTTGCAGCGCGCCCATTTGTGCTTCCAAGGGAAAGTCTTGATTTTGATTAATGGCTTCAAACCAATCCCAAACTGCGTACACTACTGCTCTGGCAGTGCGGGCGTGAAGTGCTTCTATGCTGATTCTGTTAAACTGAGAAAACGGCTTGATGTTCCAGTGTTGGAAGTGCAAACCCATGTCGAGTTTTCCTACTTCTGAGGCGGTACGGCCGAACAGTTGGGCATGGTTCGAGAAAGTTTCGTGCAGCAGTTGCGGGTAGCGCTCGCTAATAATTTCCTGGTAATGTGCGATCGGCAAAGGTTCGCTCGCCCCCGTCACCGCGAAATCAAAAACTAAAGCCGCGGTGTCTAAATAAGGGTTGGGCCCGATATAGTGTTTGAAGTTGAAAACATCAAAAATATCGGTTTTTCGAGCATTGACGCGGGCTGTTTCAGTGGTTTTTTCTTGCAGCATTTTCTAACCTCCTTTGACCTAATTTTTTACGGTAACTTTATAGTCGGTGCATGGGATACTACCTGCGGGCATAGATATTCCAGCAGTGAGACAAATACTCCCAGCAATTCTGCCCTCAGTATTTGCCGAGAGGGGGAGTGGGAGAGATGGGGAGATGGGGAGATGGGGAGAGGGTGAGAGTGGGAAAATATTCCTTCTTCCTTCCACATCTGACTCAGCATAGATGACGAAGCATAGATAACTAAGCATTGATAACTAAGCATTGATGACTAAGCACTTATGACTAATGACTACTTCTTTCCCCCCTCGCAAAAAAAAGCTATAACTTTTGAGAGGTACACTCTGTACTTATAATTGTTTATGACAGTGAAAGAAAATTTAAGAGGCAGCAAATTATGAAGATCGCACAAACTGCTCTCAGGGAAAAAGTTCACCACCTAGCTGAGGAAGCATTTCACCGGAAGCTAATTTCTGGCTACGGTGATGGTCAAAACAGCAACGAATATCAGATTGTCTGGAACGGCAAACCCAGACACCTACCTTTAGAACGGGCGAGTACCATATTGAGCAATTTGATCGAGCGATCGCACTAACGGGCGATCGGACTAATTGAGGACTTACGCTCATCAACCGGATTTCTACGAGCAATCAGAGGAGGATTAGCGAAGAATCGGATCAGAAACCGGATTGATCACCGCGCGCGCGTGGGCCCTGTAATTTAAGCTCATTTGTTGACCCCCCCTATCTCCTGTTAGGGGGGGTAAGTTTTTTGTGTCTGTCGATCATCGAGGATGAGTAAACTCCCATATCACCCTTGCTGTGTGCGCCCTGGAGGGGTAGAAGTCTGAGAGGTTTTTGGTATCTATATATACCTTTTGGCGGTTTTCGGAAAAAAGAAGTTTGTGTTTTAGTGAAATTATTAATAAATTAACAGTGGAGATAATATGGCGAGCAGCGAAATTCAGGGGAAGTTGCTAATTATTGGTGGTGCCGAAGACAAAGAGGGGGACTGCAAAATTCTGCGGGAATTCTTGCGCTGCGCCGGAGGCACTAAAGCCCGCATTGTAGTGATGACGGCTGCGACAAGCCTGCCGGGAGAAGTAGGAGATAATTACATCCGAGTGTTTGAGCGACTCGGCGCTGAAGATGTGCGAGTTGTTGACACCCAGAAACCGGAAGATGCCAACAATCCAGATTATTTAGAAGCGATCGAACAAGCGACTGGCATATTCTTTACCGGCGGAGATCAAGCGCGGATTATTAGCTGCTTGAAAGACACCAAACTCGACGCAGCTATGCACAAACGCTTCTCTGAAGGGATTATCATTGGCGGCACCAGTGCCGGCGCGGCGATGATGCCAGACGTGATGATTATTGAAGGAGACTCGGAGACAAATCCCCGCGTTGATGTGGTAGCAATGGGGCCGGGGATGGGTTTCCTTCCAGGAGTTGTCATCGACCAGCATTTCGCCCAGCGAGGTCGTCTGGGACGCTTAGTTTCGGCACTCTTGCTGCAACCGGCCGTGTTGGGATTTGGTATTGACGAAAATACAGCTATTTTAGTCCACGGTGACGAGTTGGAAGTCATTGGCGAAAGCGCTGTAACTGTCATCGACTCGTCGGAACAACTCCACGACAATCTGGAGGGACTGTTGAAGGATGAGGCTTTGGCGATTTGCGGGGCCAAGTTGCACATCCTCCCCCACGGATACCGGTTTAACTTGAAAACTCACCAGCCGGTGCTCCATAACGTAGCAATTACAGCAGAGAAAGAAAGGGCGATCGCCTAATTTACTTGCAACTGGCAAACATCTCAAAATTATGTAATACCAATTTTTTATGAGGTTGCATAGAATCCGATCCCCCCCTAGCCAAGAGGGCGGGCACGGGGAGTAGGGGTCGCACCGCCCCTACAAAGGGGGGGACAAGATTCTTCTCAAAGTCAACCCCTACTCCCCTTGTTAAGGGGGATTTAGGGGGATCGAGATATGTACAACTTCACATTAAATTGGTATAAGGTCAGCACTGCACACCTTACCCATTCTACCAAGTAGGATGGTTAAAAACCCAGTTGCTCTCTCCAAAAGTAATAAAAAGAAGAGGATTTTACCTCTTCTTTTATTGCTGCGGTTTCGGGTTTTTTAAGCACTTTTCTGTTCGCCAAAAATCGACTGCTGCCCTTCTGCGGTCGATATTAAATTCCACCCTTGAGTTCTCAGCTTCTGATATGTTGCCCATCCCTTAGAACCGCCCGGTTCCCGGTAGTCGGATACAGCGAACTGCGGAAAAGCTGTATAAGGCCGCCACCCCTGACGGGCATCGGTGCGTAAGTGCAATATCTTTTCTCCATTGCGTCCCAATCTGGGCAACCAACACATTTGTTTTAGCATTTTTAACACTCCAGAGTTTTACAGTAACGGTAATTCGCCAACATCCCACATTAAACTTTTAGAGCCTTAAGCCACTGCTCGGAATATCTAACGGGTAACAGGGACGAATGAGATTTTCACCAATTACCAATTACTGAGGTAGCAGCAGTCGTTAAAGCTGATGAAAGGTTCTACAAAGTTTACCAGTCAAAAACTATAAAACAAGTGATACCAAGACATAAGCAAAAATAATCATTGCTCTTCTCGGCTCAAACTTGGCTTAAAGTCGCAGGAAAACCCCGTTGAATAAAGGATTCATTTTTCGGGTTTCCCTTGCCTTACAATTACAAGCTCATCCTCGCTGTTTCCGCATAAAATGGCATCTTTCTACGGTATTATTCCTGTAGGCTAAAAAATGTTTCTTTAGTTACAAATGTTAAATGTTCACCACGATTTATCTAGTTATCAAAAGTTAAATTAATTTTCATACAATACTTCGGACAGTTTTTGATACCCACCGTATAATAAGGGTTTCAAGGCTCCACGGCAAGTTCGCTACCAACGGAAAATCTAGGGTTTCAGACTACTAACTAAAAACAGTCCCGACTATTTTTCATAAACAGCGCTTAATAATTTTTAGTTACTTTAACTACATTTTTGATTAAAATCAGGTTTCCGGGTGCCTAGGGGCGCACCTTACTCAATCGCTAGGGTTCGCACGACTAAATCCTGCGGCTGCGCCCCCAAGTACCTTACAACATAAGCGTTACAGGTTTAACTCTTAAGAACGATGGCGACCGATTTGCAAAATCGTAAAAATTAATACTAATCACACTTATAAGTTCTGCAAACAAGCTATTCATGGCCGCTGCAATTGAATTCAAACTCTTCGCCCCGAACAACAAAGCAGCTACACTGCGAGGCTCCTTTTCCAACTGGGCAGAAATTCCCTTAGAAAAAGATGATAAAGGTTATTTCCGCACTAAAATTCAGGGCTTTGCTTAATCAAGGTATGAAAAAAAATAAGTTGAAAATCCCGAAGCTTTGTAGATACTGGTTTCTATGACTTGCATATTTAGCCTTTCATACCATAAATTAGCAACGCCCGGTTTTGTTAGTCACAGCAGTAGGAATACCGATGCTGTGGATGGGCGAAGAGTTTGGACAATCCACTCGGTAAACTCCCAACCAGCCGAATAAAGTGCAATGGTCTTTGTTGAAAAATCAGCCCAATCATGAGTTATTGGAATACTACAAACACGTGATTCGGCTGCGGCAACATTTGCCGGCACTTTATACCGACAATATTGAATTTATCCCCGAAAATCCCGAAGCCAAAGTGCTGGCTTATTACCGCTGGAGCGATGAGGGAACGCGAGCAGTAGTTGTCGCTAATTTTTCGGATACTTATCTATCTAGTTACTGCATTCCTAAGTTTCCGGCTGCGGGAACTTGGCACGAGTGGATGTACAACAAAATCGTAGAAGTTGGGGAAGAAGGGTTTAAGTTTGATTTGCCGGAATGGTGAGCGCAAGTATTTGTTTGAGAGCGGGAGAATTATGTCTCCAGGCAGATGATCGGGGAAGTTGTACAACAGTAAATTGTATTTAGGATGGGCGCACCAAACTCAACAAACCGGGTTTTGCTACCGGGGTGGATGGCTGTAACGATACTTTTTTGTAAAAAAACTCGGTTTCTGCATCCAAGAGTGCGATCGTAATTCCTGGTATTGAGAATAACAATTACAGGGCGATTTGCCAACCGTGAATTAACACGTCAATTAACACGTCAATTAACACAAACTTTGTCGGAGGACAAACTCTATGGGCTGGCTAAAAAGATTATTTGGTTTAGAAAAAAAAGACAATCAAGAAACTGTTGACGCTCCTGCTTACCAAGCACCTGTAGCTCAATCTCAAGCTCAAGCTCAACCTGCTGCGAGCGCTCAGACAATCCCGCCGGAACGCATGGGATTGAATGGAGAATACGATCAAAGCGGTTTAGCTAAACGGGTGGCTCAGGCTTTCGATGCAAATCCAGATGTTGCGGATATTGAGACTGTTTATGTGGCTCAACTTGGCACTACTGTGGTTCTCAAAGGTACAGTTCCCAGTCAGGAAATTGTCAACAAGTTGGTGACAATTGCTAAAGGTGTTAAGGGTGCAACTGGGGTGCAAACTAATGAAGTTACTGTCGGCTAACGCGACGGTTATTTCTAACAGTTAGCAGTTAGCAATTAACAGTTAACTTAACTGCTAACTGTTAACTGCTCACAGTCTTTTTTATCTATCATGGTTTTAATAAAAAATATGACAGGGGAAACCTTAGAACCTACTCGGGGGAAATTAGAACGGACTCTTTCGCAGGGAATTCAAGCTTTGTACCGATCTCAACTCGGACACCCAACGAGTCAGGCGCTCTGCAATCTTTTGGATAACAAATTGATAATTGTTGTCGAAAATGGGCTTACTCAACCCGAAAAACTGCTGGCTCAGAACGGTCAGGAAGATTTGGCTTTGCAGGTGCGAACACAATTAGAATCTGTTCTGGAATTGCCACTGAAAGAATTAATCCAAAACGTTTTGGGCGTGGGAGTCACTGATTTGCTCCGCGATGCGACCTTGGAGACTGGCCGCACTGGGACGATCGCAATTTTGGACTCTGCACCTCAAGTTCGTGATTCTAATTATAAATCTAAAACTCCACCAAAGCCAGTGGAGAGTTGATGTGCTGGCGGATAACTGTTTCTAAATCTTTGATGTTAAAAGGTTTGGAAAGGTATTCCACGCAGCCAGCTTGGAGAATTCGAGCGCGGTCTTCTGGTTTTGCTAGTGCTGTGACAGCAACAATCGGAATATGTCTGATCTCGGGGTTTTGTTGGGCGCGCTTTACTACTTCCATACCGTCTATATCCGGCAGGCAAATGTCGAGTACGATTAGATCGGGCTGTCTATCCACTGCTGCTGAAAGAGCTGCGTACCCGTCAACTGCTCCCACACACTCGCAGCCGAATAAATCGAGTATTTGTGTCAGCAGCTCTAAGTTGTCTGGATTGTCGTCTACAGCCAACACTAAAGGACGCTTATCAACCGGGGGTTGACCGCTAATAAAAGACGAGGATTCCAATTTATTGTCCCAATGAAGGTAGTTCATAAATGCCGATCGCAACCATCAAAAAATTTGTCTCCGAGGCATTCTTCAAGTGGCGCTGCGGCACTTGAAACAGATTGGCTCGTATTTGTAGCTCTCCCATGACCAGTTTTTGGTCTCACCCGATACAATATCCCTACAAGCTGCGTGCAAAACGACCGCAGTTGATTGATTCCATAGCATCTGCTTAATTCTACCTCTCCCAGCACCAATTACCAGGTGAGGCCCTCTTGGTGCGTCAGCCTTGGTAAAAATACGCAATAAATACGAAAACTCTTACCAAGAAAGCATCCTCGCTTAATAGCATTGAATAGTAGCGACAGCTTTTTAGGATATTAACCACATTAAACATGGGTTTCCATACAAGGATCTACCTAAAGGAAGATTCTAACCGATACTTAATTTTAATAACTTCCACCTGCTGAGAGATACTTGATTAGTCTAGTTTATACTTCAATGTTTTTAAGTAGTAATCATCACAATTTAAGCAAGTAAAAAGATTCTGTTTTTACTTAAGCTTTACCGGATATTAACCTAGGAGGTTTTAATGACAATTCCAATCAGAGACGACCTGACTTACATTTTGCTCAAAAAAATTGGTAGCGGAAACGGCAGGGGAGAGTCGGAAATTAGGAACGCAGCCGAAGAATATGTCGGTCACCCGGTGGCGGAAGCGGAATTGCTCGGTCATTTGGACTACCTCAACCAAAGGGAATTTATCAAAGCTCAGTTTAGTGGCGAGCCTTATGGAGGAGCTGAGTTAGTGCCGCCTTTAGTGGCATTTCAAGAAGCTGAGTTAACAGACAAAGGTCGCAAACTGTTACACAAAATGGAGACGAATCCTCCGACCTCGCTCCACCACGAAGGATCGGCAGTTCCTATCGCTTCAAAGGATATGCCGTTTTTGGAAAAAGTGATGGTAAACGGTCACTTGGAGGATATTTTTGATGCCCGCGACATTACCGAAGTAGTGTACCGGGTCATGCGCGATGTGATGACAAAAGACGCCATCGAGCACGTGGAATCTGAATTGCACAAAGAAGTTTTGCCTACGGATGACAAAACCCTGCAACAAGAAATAGCAGACCTCTGGAAAGATACCAATCCGCTGGTGGGATTGCTCAGCCGCATACGTCAACCTTTGACCGGCCCGCCTGCACCTGCGGGGATCGATGGCAATTTGTTTGCACGCAGGGTGGAACTAGAAGGCGCACTTCCTTCAGGAGTAAAACCGGAAACTGCGATCGCCGCTGTATTTTCGGCAACGAAGGATGAGCTGTCCGAGGAGCGAATTCAGGAAATAGCTGGCTTTTTGCCGGACAGAATTCGGGAAATTTGGGCGTCGGCTTAACGCCATTTTTCAGGTATAAATACTTACCAGCCGGGTTGACTAACCAGTATTCTCCCTCCAGAGGGCAGAAAACTGGTTGGTCAACCCGGTTTCTCTATAGCTTTTGTCTTGTAGCTGTGCAATTGCTTTGTAGTGAGGGCTTGAGTCCCGATCGAACTCGATCGAACTTGAGTCCTCACTAATTGTCACATCGCTCTTGCCTTGCCTTGTCATATCGTTTCCCGTTGCATCGGAATCATAAAATCGAGTCAACAGTCAACTGACAACAGTCAACAGTCAACAGTCAACAGTCAACAGTCAACAGTCAACCATCATTCCGGTATTACCGGAATTGATATAAGTGCTGTGAAAAACCCGGTTTATCACTGAAATTTGTCTAAAAAGTGGAAATATCCCCAGAAACAGAGTTTCGCGCTCTTGGGTTGGGTCAAGCCCCTAGACGGAACGAAAGTATTGTAATGTATAATACAGGGCAAGTTAAGACTGTGGCTCGCAAAAATGCTGTCAACAGCCCGGGAGCTCAAAAGCGATGACCCGCACCAAAGTTACACAAATGTCACGATCGACTTTAGAACAAGAGATTTTACTCAATCGAATTACCAATCGCATCCGTAACTCTTTAGAACTCCAAGAGATTTTGACCACCACTGCGCGAGAAATCCGCAGCTTTTTAGAAAGCGATCGAGTAAAAGTTTATCGCTTTGAGGCCGACGGTAGCGGGGAGGTCATTGCTGAGTCCATCAACGGCGACAAGTTGCCCTCGATGCTGGGTTTGCGCTTTCCACCAGGCGACATTCCCCAGAGTGCTCGGGAAATGTTTCTCAAAGCGCGGCAGCGAGTGATTGTAGATGTGGAATTGAAGCATCAAACAATTAATCGGTTAGATTGTCCCGAAAGCGGCAAAACTTTAGCAGTTGAAGATATTAGCTATCGTCCTGTAGACCCCTGTCACGCTGAATATCTGAAGGCTATGGGGGCACGTTCTTCTCTGACGGTGCCGATTTTGCATCAAAATCACCTTTGGGGACTGTTGGTGTCTCATCACAGCCAACCGAAACGGTTTAGCGATCGAGAATTGAAAATGGTGCAGTTGCTTGTGGATCAACTTTCAATTGCGATCGCCCAATCTTTTCTGCTGAGTCAAGCTAGACAGCAAGCGCGTGACGAAGCCGTTATCAACCAAATTACCAGTTTGCTGCATTCTCCTTTGGAACTAAACGAAATTCGGAAAGCAGTTCTCGAACAAACTGTCAAGCATTTGCGTGGTTCAGGAGGGCGACTCTACCTTGCAGCCGAGTTTGGCGATCGGCCCGCTTTGCTTTATACCTGTGGCCAGCAGCCCGCAGACATTGACCTTGAACTCAGCCCGTTTTGGCAGCAGATTATGTGGAGGGCAAACCAAGACGAGCCAGCACAAACTGCTAATCAGAAAAGCCAATTAGGTATTTTTGAAAATCTATATTCCCAGCATTACAGTTCAATTGACAGCAATATTTCCAGTTTTCTCGTACCGCACTTGTACGCAATTTCCGATATTTCTAAAGAACCTCAACTCAAATCTGTATCTGCCAATTTAGTCGCAGCTTCCATTCGATCATTTTTGGCAGTACCGCTGCAATACCGCCAACAGTGCATCGGCTGTCTCACCGTTTTTCGCAGCCCTATACAAACCGAAATTTTGTGGGCGGGCCGTTGCAGTTCGGACGCCCGGAGCGATCGTCCCCGACAGTCCTTTGCAGCTTGGAAAGAAATCAAAACAGGCGAAGCTCAAAAGTGGACTAGCGAGGAACAGAAGCTAGCACAATCTTTAGGAACTCACCTGTACATGGCTGTAATGCAGAGGCGCGTCGAGGCCATGATCCGACATCAAGCTTCTCACGACCCCTTAACTGGTTTACCTAATAGATTACTGTTTAATGAAAGGCTGTCTTTAGCTTTAGCTAGCGCTCACCAAAATGGAGAAATGCTGGCGGTAATCTTTCTAGATTTAGATAGATTTAAAAATGTTAACGATACTCTCGGTCACCCAGTGGGCGATTTGTTGCTGCAAAGTGTATCTCGGCGTTTGACTAACTGTTTGCGCGTCGGGGATTCGATGGCTCGTTGGGGCGGCGATGAATTTACTGTGCTGCTGTACAATATCAACACCCCGGAGGAAGCAACTAAGATTTGCCAGTTAATTATCCAGAGTTTAAGCAGTCCTTTTGATTTTGATGGTTTGGAACTTTATATTAAGGCGAGCTTGGGAATTGCTTTGGCTCCTTACGACGGAGAAGATGCAGAAACTTTGCTAAAAAATGCTGATGCTGCGATGTACAAAGCTAAACAGAAAGGTCGCAATAATTATCAGTTTTACACGCAGGCGATCGGCAGTAAAGTCTCCGAGGATCTTAACTTAGAAAATCATCTTTACAAAGCTCTAAACAAATCTGAGTTTGTCCTGTACTATCAACCGCAAATAAATTTAAATACTGGCAAAATAGTGGGCATGGAAGCTCTGATTCGCTGGGAGCATCCCGAACGCGGTTTGATTCCTCCCGATCGATTTATTCCCTTAGCTGAGGAAACAGGATTAATCTGCCAAATTGACGAATGGGTGATGCGGACTGCTTGCTTGCAAAATCGAGCGTGGCAGTTACTGGGATTGCCGCCGATGCGGATAGCGGTGAATTTATCAGCCCGCCAGTTTCTGCAACCTCATACGGTACAAATCATCGCTGAAATTTTATCAGAAACCAAGTTAAATCCCGAATATTTAGAAATAGAAATTACCGAGAGCATTGCCATGACAGATGTGAGCTTTACGGTGTCGGTATTGCAGCAGTTGCAGGACATGGGAATTCACATTTCTCTGGACGATTTTGGCACGGGTTATTCTTCGCTGTGGTCTCTGAAAAACTTTCCGCTCAATAATTTAAAAATAGACAAATCTTTCGTGGCAGATTTGGTGACGGGCAGCAGCGGTGCTACTATTGTGAAACTGGCGATCGCCTTGGGACAGGGCCTGAATTTACAGGTGATTGCTGAGGGAGTGGAAACAGCAGAACAGTTGGCTTTTTTGCGATCGCATAAGTGCGATATGGGTCAGGGTTACTTCTTTAGCAAACCAATACCGGCGGCGGCTATAACCCAATTGTGCCTAGAAAATCAATCGGGGAACAAACAAAAGCTTCTCTTTTGAGCGATATCTGTAGGGACAAAGGCTTTCGCCGTTTCCGGCGCGGAGCTAGTCCCTAGGTAGCGAATAAATAGACAAAATGATACACTTATAGACAAATATGCGGTGTACCATTTTGTTT
>NZ_JAUBTT010000119.1:0-21727 GCF_036705125.1 Microcoleus sp. B7-D4 | reverse complement strand
GCCCGTCCTTTTTGGACGGGCGGGACGCCCATCCCACAATAACAATTAAAATTGTAAGTTATTTAATTCGCGATCCTTAATATAGTTAACTAATATCAAACGGCTTTGTCCCTCAATACTCCAGACAGTTTTTGGAACGATATTACAAGCTTACGCGGGGCAAGGATCATAAAAAAGTCGAATTAAATGCAAGTCTGGGGTGGAGCTGACATTGATTTAATTATCCACAGGGGCTGCGAAGTCAAGCGAGAATAAGCCATTGGGCTATATAAAAAGTGTGCGGACTATTGTTTATAGATGGACTCATTTAATAACTCTCACTGGTTACGAATGGAACTGCCACCTCCAGAATTAGGCAATTGCAGGTCTTGATCAAATAAAAAATCATCACGTATTTCTAACGTTCGCGTGGGTAAACTTAAGGAGGAATTTGGTAAATTTTGAGGTGCTATCCTTAGTGTATAACTGCCGATGGGGACACCATCAATCCGATACAAGCCAAACTGATCGGTGGCAGTAGTTTTGATAACTTCGCCTGTGGCATTGAGCAACTCAACTTTGATACCGGCCACCGATTTGCCATTTGCATCCAGAACTCGTCCTGCTAACCCAAATTCTGGCCTGACCGTAAAATATAAACTGGTAATCGCACCAGCCGCAACCTCGGCGGTATAAGTGGTTTTCACAGGAACTAAGGCAAAAGGTAATTGCTCTGGGTCTAATTCAACAAGATAAACACCTTCAGGTAAATTGCCGATCAAAAAATTCCCTTGGGAATCAGTTTTAGTGCGCGTAAGGAGATTATCGCGACTGACCTCAATTTCAACACCCTCTAATTTTAAACCCGGCAAATTGCTCCCCCCTTCGATCTGAATGCGACCAGTAATTTGACCCCGGTTTTGACCGATAGCACTATTTTGAGCTGGAATAAATCTGCCTTGATCAACAGTAAAACCTGCAACTAAACTCACAATTAATTGTTGATCGTTAAAGCTTTGAAATGAACTTCTACCGGGCAAACCTTGATACTCAGCCCGAAGCAGTACACCAGAAAATACAGGCAAACTCGCACCAATAATCGGTTTCACAGATCCAGCTTCTTCAGTGACAATGCCTAAGCGATAACTGAGGCGATTAAGGCTGGAAGGAGTATAACTATAAATCGCACGGTAGCGAGTGGAAAGATTCCCGCCAAATTCCGCACTTAAGGAGAGTTGATCTTGTAAACTCAAACTATAAGCAACATCTACCAATCTGCGATCGCCCGTTACATTGGCAGACAGCCTAACGGCGTTATTAAGCTGGTAGAACGCATCCAATACATAACGACCATCTAGATCGGGCCTGCCACTTAAATAAAGGCTTTGCATAGGACGCCAGTTAAAAACGGGTGCCAGGTATTGAGCAGAATTTGTTTCATCCTGGCGACTGCGGCCAATTAAGCCCAAAGTCAAGCGATCGCTTACTCTATAACTCAGGTTCGCACTGTGGTCAAATCGGCTCCTTTCTTGATTGCTAGACAGGTAGCTGGCTGGAAAAAATTGAGAGGTGGCGAAGAACTGCCAGGACGGAAGCTGAGCCTGTAACTCTGAAGTGTACGCTGTTTTTCCATTCGAGGTGCCCACAGAAGCAGCTAAAGTGAGCGGGTTAGCAACTTGCCAAATAAAACCTGCTTCTGCTTGCAATCTAGAACCGCCTTCGTTACGACTATCCGGCGCATTTTGCACCCCAGTTTCCACTGTAAAATTCTCAGATAAGCCTTGCCTAAACTGATAAAAAGCAGTTGGCTGACTGGCTGGTTCAGAATTGACTCTGCCTATATTCACGCTATCGAATAAGTTGCCACTAACTCCCGCCCCAGCCAAGTGAACAAACCTACCTGCGGGCAGCAATAGATCAGAAGTACCGATTCTTAGCTGGCGGATTTCAGCAGGGGAATTAAAATTATTCCGATTATAAATTAAAAAATCGATTTGGTTGACTGTAGCAGATAAATTAACATTTAAAAATTGGTATTCTCCATTCAGCCCTACCTGTTGCTGGGCAACAACAGTACCATCAACTCGCAGTTGCACAAAACTCCCAGGAGGAGCTTGGCCCCGAAATGTCCGCAGTGGTGCCGCTCGCCTAGGCAAAAGTTCAGTTCCCTGACTGGTTTCATAAAAACGCCCAGGTGGAAGGTTGGTATAGGCGATTTGTGCCCCTGTCATATCCAGATTTGACAGCAGGGGATGCAGTCCAATCTGCTGTCTGCCTACTTGATAGCGAACTTCGCCTTCCCGCTTATACCAAAAGTATTCAGTGAGTGTTTGTTGATCCTGAAAATTGTTATCTGCACGGATACGCCAACTTCCACCTCCAAGCCTCCCTCCCAAGACTGTAGAACTGAGCAGAGAACTACTATTACCATTTTGAGATAAATCCAGGTTTTGTCTGACGCTAGAAAAGCTGGTTTGGGGAGGGCGGATCTCAGCTTTAAGCTCGGTTTGCTGCGAAGCTGACCTAGCATTCGGCTGCCAAGGTAAATCGATCATCAGAGCAACTTCTGAAGCATCAAACTCAATCGGTGTGGCTAATTTGTCTGCAATGAGCGTATCGGTCAGGTAAATGAGACCGTTAATAGTTTGGTAATCGCTCGGCTCTAGTTTCGTCGTGCCTAAAGGCGTGCTAATTTCGATGCTGCCGTTAGCAGCAATTTTTACAGTTATCCCAGTTAATTTAGCAAAATCATCGAGAGGAATGAGAAAGGTATTCTCATTTCTTAAAACTTCTAGATTGCCGACTTCTTTGCCTCGAATAACGACCCCTACTAATAACGTTTCGGGCAGTATCTTAACTTCATTACTAGGGGCATTTTCCTGTTGTACCAATAAGCTGTTATTGCTGTTAAAGGTGGCAGGTTGCTGCTGCGAATTTGAAAATTTTTCTAGCTGCTTGACAGTCTTAATCGCCTCTGATTTCTGAAATAAAATAGGAGGCGTCAGAGAGAGAATTAGGGATAACATATAGAGTCCTTGCTAGCCTTCATTAATACAATTTAGCAAGGAAACTTATTCGCTAAAGTTGAAATCTAGCGAATAAAAACACAAGCTTTCAATTGTCAATCCTTAGCTATTGGGCGCTAGGAGCAATAGTAAAAGGAATTCCCTCATCTATCGGCTTGCCGCTCAGATCGCCGTTAATATCCAAAACGTACTTGCCGGGAGGAAGCTTTTTGGTGGTGTTCAGGGGAAGTTTGCGGCGGTTGTTGGGCAAAATTGGGAGCGTTGGTAAACCGCTTGCTTCCCAGACTCCATCGGGTAATTTTACATCTTTTGTGGCGACATTGGGGATGGGTTTTGTTGCGGCCGCGCCCGGATATTTTTCAGCCGACCAAATTGCATACTCTCCCGCCATCCGAATGTGAGAATTTCCTTGACTGGATATATCAAAAATAGCTGTAACTGGATTACCTTTATCTTCCACTTGCACAGAATTTAATACACCAATTCTTTTAATATTACCGGCATAGCCGTAGACTGCGACTCCCAATCGACCAACAACGATCGCAGCACTCGATTTATTCTTAGCAGAGGGAACTTCCTCAAAGAAAATCATCGCTCGGTGTTCCCCCTCTTCTGGTTTGACGCGGGGGCGCACTGCAATGCGGACTGTTTGCGCTTTTCCGGGAGGAATTGTAAAGCGCAATGGATTAATTAACAGCCAGCGATCTAGGGATTGCTCTGTAGAATCAACGATTTGCACTTGATTGTTTTCATCTTGCACCCAGTTAGAGGTGGAGACTTGAATTTCTAGCGGTTCGGAATCAGCATTGATTAACCGAATGGCTTCGTTTTTTCCTGAAGACTCAATCTTGAACTCTAGCCGGGGCGGACTCACGGCAAAATTGCCAGCGACTCCGACACCGCTTCCAATCGTGATCGCTCCCAATACTGTAGCTATTGCCCAGAACAATTTTTTATTCAAATAGCGCATTTTCTCTAATTAGTTTGTAGTAGTTTTTAAGGAACTTGTACCGTAATTCTTAAAGTTCCTTGGTATGCTCCTGCAACTTCAGCTCGCTCTAAGTTCAATCTCAACTCCACTCCTCCCTCAATAATATCAAAATTATTTTCGCGGGATACTCGAATCGGCGGCAAAGCCTGTAAGGCCACCTTAATTTCCGAGTTGGGATGTTCGGGATTGCTGAGGGAATTGCTGCGGCCGTTTGCTGCGATTAAGTCATAGCTAACAGAGACAGATTGTAGCGGCCGATTTGCGGGTACGCGCATTTGCCAAAGAGAAGGAAGCGAGCGAATTAACTGAGTGTTAATTTGAGGAGCTGCCCTCAACATTTGCTCTCTCGTAGAAAATTGTTGAACGGTTGGACTTAATAAAAATTCTGATTGGCTAATGGCTGGTAAGACTAATTTCTGCTCAACTAATAAACGATAAGGTTCATCTTGCCGAGAGGATGGGGGCATAGCTAAAGCATTTGCCTGAAAATAGCCAGCAGCGACCATTGCAGCCAGACAAGTTTGCCATTTTACATTTAGTGAGTTGAGCTTTTTCATAAGATTATACCTGCCCTCTTTCATCTCAAAATAGCCAGAGCTTTCCTCGGCTTTATGACTATTCTATCTTTAGTTACTGAAAGTGCGAACAGTAAAGAGAGCAATATCGGCAGAGTTAGCACCGATATTGCTAGCGTAAAAGCTTTGTACAAATGAGCTGGTTTTTATCCTCTCTTCCCAGCTCAGTTTGCATGGAAATCTCTACGGCGGATTGATAGCTGTAATTGTGATTACCCCGCCAGTATAAGTTCCCGCTGTCTTAGCATTCGTTAGATCGAAGGTGAGGATAGCTGTTCCAGTCAATTGGTTGTTGTTACCCATACCAGTAGGTTTCCCTCCAGTATCGGCTGTAGCCCCCCCTGTCACAGTCATGGTCATAGTATCGGACGGCGTGACTGTATTGGACAACGTACCGCCAGTCAGAGATCCTACAGCAACGTTGACAGTAGCTCCCTTAGGGCTAGTTGTCCAAACATAGTAAAGTTGGCTAATGGGTACGTTTACCGCAGTAGCACCTGCTGGTGCAGTGGCCGTTAAAGCGTCACTTCCAGTTGTCGTACCTTCTTGCACGAGTAATGCGCCTGCTGCTTGGGTGTTACCTAGCATCTGGGCAGGAGTTAAAGTCAGATTAATGTTCCTCCAAGTCTGAAGCTGAAGCACAGGGGGTACACCCACCTGCACGTCGATGTTGGCGCTCCGGCTCTGCGCCAGTACGGGTGACGAGAATAGGGTACTCACTAAGGCGGCGGGAGTTGCTCCCAGCGCTAAGCAGCTCAATAATTTCCAGGTTTTCTTCCGTGCAACGTGGGCAGGAGTTGAAGTGACGGCAGGTGCAGAAAAAAGATTTTTGAGAGAAGAAGATAGAGAAGAAGATAGAGAAGAAGATAGAGAAGAAGATAGAGATGGCATAGTTTAATACAGTAGTTTGAGTGACTAAGTAGTAGTTCCGAATTAATTACACAATATTTCTACTGAAACCCTTGCCTAGCAAGGAGTCTTTATGTAATTAATTTGGTGTGGTTACTTATGATAACCAGTATAGAGCCAAAGGCTGACTTAAGCAAGGGCAATTGGTAAAAACTTAAAAGCGAGTAGATTTTGTCAATACTCCTTTTGGCATAATAATTAAATAATAATGATAATCAAATAAGGGGTAAGGGTGGGAGAGTCCGCTTACGGCGGACTCTCCCACCAACAGCGATTATCATTATTAATAAGTTGTGGTCTCGATTGGCGTGGCACTGCGATCGATAACAGTGACGGACGATCGATAATAATGGTGGACGCGAGATAATAATGGCGGGCGCGAGATAATAGTTGCACCGCCAGCGCACGGCAGCGTCGGGGAGCGCACGATCGATGGCGAGCGTTGGTACGATCGAACGATATAATTGACAAATAATTGGGCGAGCGTGGCCTGGACCAATATTTCTTTGATACATCTTCTCAAACCCCCTTGACAACTGCCATACAAGCTTAACTTGTTACGAATGAGCAAATGCAAAGGGTATCCCCTGCTTACAAGGCAGCGCTCGATTGTTGGGAACTGCGGGGTAATCTGTGGTATCAGAAACAATAGTCCGGACAGTTTTTAATCACTAACGGCAGAATGCGAGTTTCAGCCTTCTCAGTGAGGTCAAATGCTAACGGTAGAATGAGGGTTTCAGCCTCTGTCTCAAAAACTGTCCGGAGTATTGGTCCCTAAATCCTGTTTATTGCAGAGACAAGGTAGATAAGGGAGATAAGCAACATAAGGATTTTAAAGAATTTAAGCATTTTAAAATTCCCAAAGAAGCATCAAAATATTTATTTTAAAAGACCCTATCTTCCCTCCTCAAAAAATTAAAATATTCAACAATGATTACATAACTGAGGGAAAAAGCTAGTTGGGCAGAAATAAATCAGCCTATCAAAAGCTTACTTTTCATCAATAAAAAAATTGTGTAAATTGGAGAATCAAAAAATGTCTGTATTACATCGCATCAAATCCGGTACATCTGTGTTATTAACCTTGGGAACAGTTGCAGCAACCGCAGCGCCGATGCTAGCTCCCGCGCCTTCTTTTGCTCAGACAGCTTTTTCGGATGTTAATAATAACTACTGGGCAAAAGATTTTATTCAAGATTTGTCAGAAAGAGGCATTATCAAAGGATTTCCCGATGGCAGTTTTCGCCCGGATGCACCGGTAACGCGGGCTGAATTCGCGGCAATGGTGCGTTCGGTGAAAAAGGCAAAAACCCGCGCTGCTGTAAGGTTTGCCGATGTTCCATCTAATTTTTGGGCAAGCGGGGCGATCGCCGAAGCTTACGAAATGGGATGGATGTCTGGCTATCCCGGCAATGTTTTTAGGCCGACACAGCAGATTCCTCGCGTTCAAGTTGTAGTCGCTTTAAATAACGGAATGGGCTATGAGCCTAGGTGCGATTTTCAAGATGTTCTCAGTTACTATAATGATGCGGGTGAGATTCAAAGTTATGCTGTCAAAAGCGTTGCTGCTGCTACTGAAAAACAGTTAGTTGTCAGCTATCCCAATCCTAAATCTCTCAAGCCGAACAAGTCAGCAACACGAGCTGAAGTAGCTGCTTTTATCTATCAAACATTAGTCAGTACCAATCAAGCAAGAGCAATTAATTCTCCTTACATTGCCAAGATTGATGTTAGCGAGTCTGTTGCTGTGCAAATTCCCAGGGGGGTGACTATCCCAATCGAGTATGCAAAAGGCAAGATTTTGCTCAGCCCCAATGACAAGTCTCCAATTACGCTGACTGTAGCTGCGGATATCACGGGCAATAATGGTCAAGTGCTGATACCCGAAGGCTCGAAAATTAGTGGCGAATTGCGATCGACTGCTTCGGGCGTTCAGTTTGTGGCTCAAGAATTAAGTATACTCAACGGCAGCAGAGTGCCTCTCAATGCCACTTCGCAACTGATTACTAGGAAAGAAACTGTTACCAAGGGCGTTAATGTTGGTAATCTGGTTAAGAATACGGCCTTGGGTGCAGCAGCAGCGGCGGCGATTGCAGGTGTTACGGGCGATCGGGCGATCGCGACAGAAGAGGTGCTCGGCGGTGCGGGAATCGGGACTTTGATCGGGGTATTTTTGGGTAGAGATAAAGTCGATTTGTATGCTGTTAATCCCGACACCGATTTAGATTTGCTGTTGAATTCCGATTTGGTAGTTGGTACTGCCAGCACAGACATTTGTAGCGCTCGATAGAGCCGATACTTGGAAATTTCCTCAAACCCCTCGCCTTGCAGGAGAGGGGCTTTAATTTGTGTATTTTACCTCGCTACAGGTGCATCTAATCAAACAATTACTCAGGATTTTTTTTACTTGTAAATTTCTACGGACATCCCAAACTTTCGCGGGTAGAAACTCCCGTCACGGGATTGACCCCATCTGCTTTCTCGCACAGGATACTCACTTGATAAGCGTCGATAATCGCGTCAGTAAAATCAGCGCCGGAAATTGCAGCATCAAAAAACCGAGTTCGAGTCATAATTGCCTCGGTAAAATTAGCATTCATCAAATTAGCGCCGTCGAATGTAACTCTATCTGCCAAAGCACCGGAGAGGTTGGCACCTGACAAGTTGGCATTCAGCAAAACTCCCTTAGTCAAAATCGCATTAGTTAAATCAGCACCTTGAAAATTTGTTCCCCGCATTTCAGCAGCGACAAATGTTCCGCCCGCTAAATCCGAGTTGGAAAAATCGCGATCGGACAAATTAATATTTGTGTAATTAATACTTGTTTTCGGCAAGGCAAATGCCGGAGTAGCACTCAGCAGCACCCACCCAACAGCCAACACTAAACTTAAAACCAGGCTCAGGAAAATTCGGAAAACACTTTTCATGATGATGGGAATGGGGAATTGGGCATAGTTGACTGTTGACTGTTGACTGTTGACTGTTGACTGCTGACTAATGACTAATGACTAATGACTAATGACTAATGACTAATGACTAATTAAAATCGTTTTACCCAATCTTCGCCGACGCGAAGCGTCAAGTCAGAATTGATTTCACCCGTAGAAGATGCTTCAATTTTACCGCCGCCTAACTCTTTTCGCAGTAGATTGGCTGCCTCTAAATCTCCTTGCTGAACAATAATTTGACTTTGACGCTGCTTCTGGGGCGAATCCTGCACTACAGATACATTAAAAAAGCCCTTTTTTCGGAGAAATTCAGCAACGGTTTTTGCGGTTGTCGGTTTGCTAGAAGCATTTTGGACAGCTATTTTGAGGTTTTTGGGCAACAGGGAGTCGCTGGGATTGCGAATTCGTCCTTGTTGAAAATCCGGCACGCCCAGGTTCAAGTATTGTGTCATAATGCGATCGCGCCCGATCGCATCTACAATCCAATAACTCCTCAAATCCCCTGTTTCTGAACTCGATCGTCCAGGCAACATTACCATTTTAAAATTATCTCGCTCCAATTGCAAACCGAAATTGGCCAGCGTCAATATTTCCTCATAACTTAGGTTTGTATCCACATATTTTTGCATCAATCGAACAATTTGTGGCAAGCGTACCAATACTGATGGACTTGCGAGGCGATCGCGAATAGCTTGAATTAAAGATTGCTGCCGCTGAATGCGGCCGATATCTCCTAAACCGTCGTTGCGAAATCGAGCAAATTGTTCTGCTTGTTCTCCGTTGAGAGTTTGCCATCCCTGACCTAAGTTTATTTTTAACTTTTGGGCGGTATCTGTATAGGACATTGGGCGAGGTACAAATACCTCAACTCCGCCTAACAAATCGACTAATTCCCGAAACGCATTGCTGCTGACTCGCACGTATCGTTCAATTGTCGTATTGTTCAGCATACTGCTAACCAATCGCGTCGCCAAAGCTGCTCCTCCTCTAGCATTGGCTTCGCTAATTTTGCTGAAGCTAATTCCGGGAACTTCGACTTTAGTATCTCGCGGGACTGAAAGCAAACTAATAGATTTATCTCTAGGATCGAGGTGCAATAAGAGTATTGTATCGCTGCGACCGTTAAATATCTTAGGGCCATTGGCTGCAGCTTCCGGCACGCGGTCAATTCCCAATATCAAGATATTAACTGGCCGCGAGAGGCGGTATCCTGAGCGGTTGGAGGATAGATAGTCAAAGCCAGTCGCCTCTAATACTCTATTGATAATTGGCGGTTCCACGGGAGCTAACAGGGCAGTAATTGCCCCCAATGTTGCCGAGATGGCGGCTGTGAAAACTAAGAAAAATAGCCCCACTATATAGAGGAAGAATTTAGGCTTTTTTCGAGATGTTTGAACGACTGGTGTAACAAAGTCTCTTTTAAAAATTGACAAGTTTTTCATTGACTTGCTGTTGGTTATTGCAGTTTTTCAGCTTTGCAGTAAAACTTGGGCGGTGCTTCGGAAAAGTATTTCAACATAGCCGGACACAGCCAGCCTTCGAGATTTTTCGATTCCCACCGATACCAGTTACCGCCGTATTCTGCTTTCAACCACAGCATTTCTGCTTGATATCCGGGAAATGGATTGGCTGAAAATAAAAGTCGGAAACCTTGAGCGGCATTGGGAATGTCTGCGACAAGCGCGTTAATCATTTCGGGGACGCCCTGAACAAATGGTTCTCGGACAAGTCCGACTCGCTCGTCGTCAAAAACCCAGGTGTACTGTTCGCGATAGGGGTAAATTACCATCATGGCATTGGACATGGTATTTTCCTCTTTTCATTTCCTTTGTTTTGTCTGCAAAAATGCAAGTTTGGATACATTATATTCTAATACCGTTTAGTTAAGGCCGATCCCCCCTAACCCCCCTTAAAAAGGGGGGAACAAGAACTTGCTCAAAGTCAACCCCTACTCCCCAACAACCAGGGGGATGCTGCAAGGAATCTCCGAGGAATAAACAGTTTTAACCCAAGCGTATTGCATTATATTCTGTGGCGCGGAAATTGTTCACTATCCGATTTGACAACCCTGTTTTAACTTAGGAAATCTTGCGGGTTATTTACAAACTTTGTTTGGGTTGGGCGGATTGGTGAAGTCTAGGCAGTTCGGGCTTTAGAGCTGTTTTTTTAGTTTTTTTAGTTTCGGTAAATGGTAGCAAAATCAAAGACGCTTAAGGGTGATTTATTGCAGGATGTTTTCTTTTAATTGTGCCTAGTTTTATAACCCTTATTACCTTTGTAGTAATGACGAATAGTCTGTATTCTCCCAAACTATGAGGACGGACACCCTAACTACAAACATTTAAAGGTTTGTAGTTGGGTGTTATGTTTATTTTCGGGAAGCTCCTACTCAAATTCTCGTCAGCTCAACCAGCGCCTTAGCCAAATATTGATACTGCGGCAAAGTATTGTATAACTGAGCCGAAATCCTCACCAACTGCTTACTAGCATCCGGCCAAGGAATCACCGGAACTTCAATTTTAAAAATCTCCCACAGCGCCTCTTGCAAAGGTGGAATTCCTCCCTTTGCAACCTCATCAGACTGGCCGTCTGCCAGTGGCACAACAGCCATCGAACCCACCATTTCATCAGGACAAGGCAGCGGCAAATCTAATTTGTCCGCCAATATTTTTCTCCCCGCCAATGCTAAAGCATGATTCTTTGCCCTCAATTCCGGCCAGCCGCCACTCAACAAAGAACCCATAAAATCAATAGCCACAGGTACGCACAAATAGGGACTCGGATCGACTGTTCCCATCCAGTCAAATTCTAATTGAAAGCGCGATTTATCAGCGCGCGGCGAATTAGCACCGTGACTGATTGTAGTTGGCCGAATGGCATCTTGCTTGTCGCGCCGCACGTACAGAAAGCCCGCACCTTTCGGCGCGCACAGCCACTTGTGGCAATTTCCCGTATAATAAGCCGCGCCAATTTCATCTAAATTCAGTGCTACCATTCCCGGCGCGTGAGCTCCGTCTACCAATACATCCACGCCACGGTTAGCTAACTCGCCCACTAACTGTTTGATGGGAAAGATTAAACCAGTTTGACTCACAACGTGGTCTAATAAAGCTAACTTTGTTTGCGGTGAAACGCACTTAATTATTGCTTCAATAATTTGGTCGGGTGACTCAATGGGAAAGGGGACTTCTGCTACTATTACTTTAGCGCCTGTACGCTCGGCTACAAAATTAAGTGTGTTCCGGCAAGCGTTGTATTCCTGATTTGTAGTGAGCAATTCGTCGCCCGGAGAAAAACAGAGCGATCGCAAAACAGCATTTACTCCCGTCGTCGCATTCGGCACAAACGCCAAGTCCTCGTCAGCCGCACCAATAAATGCTGCTAACTGATTTCTGGCATTATCCAACAATGGTTCAAATTCCCGCATTAAAAAGCGCAAAGGTTCTCTTTCCAGTTGTTCCCGAAAAGCGGTTTGCGCTTCGAGTACGGGAATCGGACAAGCCCCAAAAGAGCCGTGATTGAGGAAAGTTATATCGCGATCGAGCAACCAATATTGGTTAATCATTAGTAATTAGTCAGTAGTCAGTAGTCAGTAGTCAGTAGTCAGTAGTCATTAGTCAGTAGTCATTAGTCATTAGTCAGTCAACTGTCAACTGTCAACTGTCAACTGTCAACTGTCAACTGTCAACTGTCAACTGTCAACTGTCAACTGTCAACTGTCAACCGTTAACCATTTTACCTTTTAATTGCTCAAACTCTTCTAATGTATTGCAATTCGATAACATTACTGCTTCTCGTTCCCCTACAGGTAGAGGGATTGCGGAGATTTGATTTAACCACACTTGAAAGGAACGTCCCCCTTTGTCAATAAAACTTTGCAAGCTGGGCAGAGCTTTTTGGCGGTAGAAGCCACACAAAGGCTCCCAGCGCGAATTTTGATAAGGCACAACTGCTAAAGTTGATGGGGGAAATTCTGTTAACTGACTCGCCCACTTCAGAATAATCTGGGCATCCAACAAAGGCAAATCGCAAGCTAACAGTAAAATCCACTCGGCGGCTATTTCTTTCAATCCCTGAGTCAATGCAACCAAGGGCCCGGAGCCCGGATTGTACTCTACCAGAAATTGGGATGTTTCGGTTAAGGTCGATCGATAGCGATCGGGCCAAGCAGTCAGAACATAAACTTCGGGGGTTACAACTGCGGCAACTTCCAACGCCCGCTGCAAGAGGGATTTCCCCTCTATTTCCAGTAGAGCTTTATCCCTACCCATCCGCGAACTTTGACCGCCTGCAAGCACAATTACGGCAATTTTATGATTGGTCATTAGTCATTAGTCATTAGTCATTAGTCATTAGTCATTAGTCATTAGTTATCGCAAGAATTGTCTGTTTTGAACAGGCAAGATGCCTGTTCCACAATTATTGGAGATGTCTAGTAGTCAGTAGTCAGTAGTTAACTGTCAACTGTCAACTGTCAACTGTCATTCTAAACTCAAAACACTAACGGCTTGGCTAACTTCCTCAAGTTTTTGCACGACTTGACCGCTACTCAATAAAGTTTCTGCCTCAATTAAACCCGAACTCATATCCAAACAAACTCCGCTGCGCCACAGATAAAAGCCGCCGTTCCAGATAGCTGACTGCATCAATTCCGAGGGTTTTCCCAGCAACACTTCCTGCATTTGTTTTAATAACTCAGAGGTTGATTCCAAGGCCGGATTTGTGCTGCTAAAACCGTAATCTCCGTGGGCTAAAAGCACTCGTTCAAACTCAGCGTCCGGCTTAGCAATGCCGATAATCGCAGTACGATCGCGCGGCAAATCGCAGCTTCCCTCCAATCCCTTGACGGTGGTATAATTTTTGATTCCCCGCAGCTCAAAGGCTTTTTGAAACATACCTTCTGTCGGCGGGTGGACATAACCCGATATAACGTTAACGTCGCCAGCACAGGGACACCACATCAACTCCATTGTCGAAAAAGGTGGCCGTTTACCAATTTCGCGGCGGTAGGGAACTAAAGCGGCGGCTTGAGGAAAATGCTTGGGAAGATAAACAAAACCCAAACCCGTATTGTCAAAAACTTGCTGGACTTTTTCTAAACTCAGTTTTCCCCAATTCACTCCCAAACCGCGCCAAATTTCCATCAGGGGGATGCCTTCCTTGGTTGGCATGGTATCGCCCCCGTGCATGATGGTTGGGACGCCAGATGCGGCTAAAATTAGGGCGGTTATTGGGCTAATTGGAGCCGTGCGCGATCGCCCGTCGTAAGCAACGCCAAACACGGCGACGGTAGAGACGGAAAACCCTTTTTCTCGGTTTGGGGGGGCAAGAAGGGGCCCCAATTGTTCATAAGCATCGAGCATTCCGGCTAATTCTTCCCCAGTGGGCCGTTTAATGCGGTGGGAAATCATAAAAGCTCCGATTTGAGCCGGTGTTGCTTCTCCCAGCAGCATCATCCGCGTGGCTGCTGCTGCTTCGGAGCGAGTTAAGTTGTCTCCTGTGTGTACTCCGCTGCCAATTTTTCGCAGCAATTCTCTAAATGCGTCACTCATAACTTGTGAAGTTAGTAATGGGTAGTTGGTAGTTAGTAATTGGTAGTTAGTAATTGGTAATATTTGAACCGTTTTAAATTTAAAATTCCCAAAATTCAATTCAAAATTATCGAATTATACCAGTTCCCAAAAAGAAGGCAATTGTTGGAAATATCCAAACCATTATTTCATCAGTCATTCCCAATCTAAAATCTAAAATCTAAAATCTAAAATGGTATTAACTCCCTGATTTTTCTAGCTTGATTACATCACATGGCGGCACAAATTCGCGTACCAGATTCCAGAAATGGGCGATCGGCGGAATTTGCATTCGATCGTGAGTTGTCACCAACACCACTTCGCGAGTCCAAGTGGGCTCTGCTGCCAATTGACCGATCGTCGAAACCTTGGAATTTGACCGATCTGGGGCGATCGACCGAATTGCTAAAGTGCGATCGCCCTTGGCGTCCACCAAAGCTGAATGCGGCAGTAAAGCAATCAACTCTCCCTGTCGCACCACACCCCGAAAAGCATCAAGAGTGTTGAGTTCCAAAACAGCATGAAGTTTAGCACCGATGCGTCCAAATTGTTCTTGCACCATCCGCTGCATTCCGTACCCGTCCTTAAACACCACTTGCGGGTAACAAATCAATTCCGGCCAAGGTACTCGATCGTACTGGGCCAGGGGATGACCCGCCGCCATCAACACCTCGATCGGCTCATTGTAGAGCACCTCAACCAACATTTCCGGGGCTTGAGTAAAATAGCGGTTGTTCATCACCACCGCTATGTCCACCAAACCATCTTTGAGGACTTTCAGAGCTCGATCGCTACCGAGGGCAGTCACCCGCAATTGTACGTCTGGATAGTCGCGGCAAAACTTTTGCAGCACAGGTGGCAAATAAGCAGCGCAAACCGAGTGAATCGCAGCCACGCAAAGTTCCGGCTGCTTTCCCGCCCGTAAGTCTCCCAATTCTTCAGCAGCATTTTGCCAAGTCTGACAGATTTTGCGAGCGTGAGGCAGTAGGCATTCCCCTCCCACAGTCAGTTTCGCGTGGGCCGTGCGGTGAAACAGCGACAAACCCACTTCCGCTTCTAATCCCTGCACTTGGCGGCTAATAGTCGATTGGGTAACGCCACACTTCCGGGCCGCTTGCTGAAAGCTACCAGTTTCAGCAACTGAAAGAAATGCTTGAAGCTGCTCTAAGCGCATGGATGTTTAATTCGAGATGGTTTCAGAAATTTTACTGGAAGATAATCTGTGACATTAACCGATTTAGTAGCAGAATTTAGTAGACTTTGATACAGGTACAGATTAGTTTTGATTCCGGGGCCAGAGGCGGGGATGCTACGCTCCAAGCATCAATCTGCTCCGGCAGGATTTCTGAGCCTCCAAGTAGAGGTCGATTCTCCTATTATGTTGAAGGGATTTCTGAATCGGCAAACTTCTCAAAAAATAGATTCCATAAAGATGAATTTATCGAATATTGCAAGCTTCTAGCTAAACCGTTTCAATGAACGGCACTTTAGTAATCCCTTCCTCAAGTGCGCTCGATTGCTCTGTTTTTTAGTAAGTTGTGAATTCAAAATATAGCATTGAATTTCGTACCTCCTTGGGAATTATAGTATCTGACTCTCCCTAAACCTCTCAATAAATGTACGAATATTGTAGGCAGGTTAAAACCTACTGTGAACTTTGCTCCCCAGACTAAAGTTACTCTTGTTTTAGGTTTTTTTGTGTATAAACTAGAAATTAGCGGGTCAGCAACACAAGTGCAACTAGGATCGATCGCACAGGAAAGCCGAAATGCTGCCATTTATTAAGCATTTATTAAGATTATGTCATTTAACCACAATTTTATTCCCCAAGATGGCTGTTGCCAGTGGCAACCCCAGTTGATGGGACTGCACGCCGTCAGCGATGTGTTAATTGCCTTGGCTTATTATTCAATTCCAGCACTTCTGACATACTATGCCCGGAAGCAGCGAGACGTGCCTTTGAGCAAGGGCTTTCTCCTATTGGGAGCCTGGTTTTTCTGCGGCGGGACAACTCACTTGATGCAAGTTTGGATGCTGGTGCATCCCAGCTACTGGCTGTCAAGTTCGATCGCAGCCTTAACCGCTATCATCTCTTTGTGGGCTGTAGCATCCCTGATACCCTGGGTTCCTCAAGTGTTGGCTTTGGCTGGGGCAGCCTTTTCACCAGGAAATACGGCGCTGGGAACCCAAAAGGTCGATCGACTGCAAGCCGAATCTGCTATTAAAAATTCCCTCCCCTCCCTCACAACCGAACTCCAGCAAATTAACCAGCAATTGCTTGCAGAAATAACGCAGCGCGAGCGAGTCGAGGATCTCCTGCTTGACACTGTAGGCAAGCTGCAAGAAAGCGAAGAACGCTTCCGCGTTTTTCAGGAATTATCTCTAGACGGATTTAACGTATTCCGCAGCATCCGCGACGAATCCACAATTGTGGATTTTGAATGGGAATACGTCAATCCCGCAGCGGCCAAAATGCAACACCGTACTCCTGAAGAATTAATCGGCAAGCGATTGCTGCAAGTGCTGCCGGGCCATAAAGATAACAATTTATTCGACAGTTACGTGCAAGTTGTAGAAACAGGAATTCCCCTCGATACCGAGATTTATTATAACAACGAAGGCATTGTCGCCTGGTTTCGGATTATGACCGTTAAATTGGGAGACGGCATTGCTATTTCTTTTAGCGATATTACTGGGCGAAAGCAAGTAGAAGCATCCCTGCGCGAGGCGCTGCAAAAACTCACTTCTCATTTTGAAAATACGCCCCTAGCGGTGATTGAGTGGGATGAAAACTTTCGTCTCAGCGGGTGGTCGCCGGCGGCACAGAAGATTTTTGGATGGGAAAAGATAGAAGTTTTAGGCAAGCATTTTAGCGACTGGGACTTTATTTCAAAGGGCGATTTATCAGAGGTAGAATCGGCAATTTATAGTTTAAAAAAACCAGAAAATCGCTGCAATGTAGTTCGCAACAGCAATTATAATAAGTCGGGTTCGTTGGTACACTGCGAATGGTACAATTCGGCTTTTTACAGCGATTCGGGACAGTTGGTATCGGTGCTGTCTCTGGTTTTGGACGTGACGGAACGCTTTAAATTTCTGGAAGTGCTGCGACAGTCTGAAGAGCGGTTTCGGATTGCTGCAGAAAGTGCCAGTGATTTAATTTACGAATGGGATATCGAAACCGGGATCGTGCTGTGGTTCGGTCACGTTGACGAACATTTGGAGTACGCAAAAGGCGGATTTCCGAGGACAAGAGCAGCTTGGAACAGTATCTTGCACCCGATCGACCGCGATCGAGTTTTAGCCGCAGTCGATCGGTATTTGAGTGCCCCAGACAGTTCTGCCGCCCCATTTTTTCAGGAATACCGCGTTCAGTGCCAGGGGGGTGGCTTGCTCCATTGGATCGATCGGGGCAAAGCAGTGCTTGACAAACAAGGTAATCCCTGCAAATGGATCGGCGTGATTAGCGACATCACCGCTCGCAAAGAGGCCGAAGAACAGCGGAATTGGGCATTGGCGCGGGAACAGGCCGCCCGTCGCCACGCCGAAGCCAGCGAACAGTTGTACCGCGTCCTCGCTGAAGCCATCCCGCAAATAGTTTGGACTGCCAGACCCGACGGCTGGCTCGACTACTACAACCAGCGCTGGTTTGAATATACCGGCTTGACGCTGGAGGAAACTCAAGGCTGGGGGTGGCAGCCAGTTTTGCATCCAGATGACGTGGAAAACTGCCTAGAACGCTGGAATACCTCCGTGGAGACGGGGAGGACTTACGAGGTGGAATACCGCTTTAAACGGGCATCTGACGGGGCTTACCGCTGGCATCTGGGCAGGGCATTGCCCGTGCGGGATGCTGAGGGGAAAATTATCAAGTGGTTCGGGACTTGTACGGATATTGACGATCGCCAGCGAGCGACCCAAACAGCCTATTTTCGCGCTCAAGCTTTGGCTGTGCTGTCGTCGGCTTCCCTGGATTACGAGGAGGCGCTGCAAGGTTTGGCAGATTTAACAGTACCGGCGCTGGGGGATTGGTGCTGCGTGCATTTGGTCGAGGCCGACGGCTCGATCCGCTTGCACGCAGTTGCTCATTCAGATCCGAGCAAAGTCGCTCTGCTGTGGCAAATCGATCGGCGTATGCCGCTAGACCCCCAGGGACGGCACGGAGTAGCAAAGGTGCTGCGGACTGGGGAGTCGAAGCTTTACGCCGAAATACCGGAATGGGTGATCGAGGCGGTTGTGCCCGACAGGGAACTGCAGTTGGTGCTGCGAGCCCACTCCCAGGTGCTGTCGGCAATCTGCGTGCCACTGATCGCTCGCGGGCGGACGCTGGGAGCGATTTCGTTGCTGTGCGGGGAGTCGGGCCGCCGCTGCAGGGAGAGCGATTTAGTTTTGCTGGAGGATTTGGCGCGGGATGCGGCGGTGGCGATCGACAATGCGCGGCTTTACCGGGAAGCAGCGGAGGCCAACCGAATTAAAGACCAGTTTTTGGGAACGCTTTCTCACGAGTTGCGGACGCCTCTGAACGCGATTTTGGGTTGGGCGCAGATGCTGCGGCAGCGCCAGATGAGTGCTGAAAAAACGGCTGTCGGTTTGGAGACTATTGAGCGAAACGCGCGGTTGCAGACTCAGATGATTGAGGATTTGCTCGACGTTTCCCGGATTGTCAGCGGCAAAGTGTGTTTGAAGCTGTTCCCGGTGGATTTGGCACGGATTGTAGAAACGGCGGTGAAGGCGCTGAGCCTTGAGGCTGAAGCTAGGGGAATTGAATTGGTGAGTTTTTGTGGCGAAGGGGTGAGCTCGGTGAGGGGCGATGCTACTCGTTTGCAGCAGGTGGTGTCTAATTTGCTCTCGAATGCTATTAAGTTTACGCCGCCGTCGGGTCGCGTGGAAATCACGCTCTCGGAGGATGGGGAACCGGGAACAGCGGGTGGCGCCATCTTGTCTGGGCCGTCTCCGGTTCACTCTGTTTCGATCGTTGTCAGAGATACGGGAATTGGCATCAGCAAGGAGTTTTTGCCGTTTGTGTTCGATCGCTTCCGCCAAGCTGACAGCACTTCTACACGCAATTACGGCGGGCTGGGACTGGGATTGGCGATCGTCCGTCATCTCGTGGAACTCCACGGTGGCAGTGTCTGGGCCGAAAGTCCTGGGGAAGGACTCGGCTCGACTTTCGGAGTGCGGCTGCCAATAACAAAAGTCAACAGTTAACTGTTAACTTTTGTTATTGGTTACTGGTTATTCGTTATTTTATTGATGCCAGGACTCTGCTCTTGAGCGTAAGATTCATTGGTAAAATAGTAATGGCTGTGCGGTTCGTTTTTAGGACTTACTCCATTTACCACTAAGCCCAGAACGTGTTGGCTTGATTTCTTCAATAGCTCCTTCGCAAAAGCCACAGTACCAGAATGAAGAACTCCAGGTCGCACAACCAATAAAATCCCATCTGCTTTATTCCCGAGAATCAGAGCATCAGCAGCAACATTCAGAGAAGGAGCATCAATAATCACTGCATCATAAGTAGCCGAAAATTGCTTAATCAATAAAGTGATCCGCTGTGAATCCAAGAGAGCCATTGGATTAGGCGGAATTACCCCGCAAGTGAGCACATCTAAATTATCCATGACTTGGGCGATCGCATCCCCAAACCCAGCTTGTCCAACTATCACATTGCTCAAGCCTACTTGATTGGGAAGATCCCAAATCCGATGTTGAACAGGACAGTGCATATCCGCATCTACCAGCAAAACCTTCCGTCCTAATTGAGCTATAGCTACAGCCAAATTAGCCGATACAGTAGACTTGCCTTCTTGCGGTAGCGAACTACTGACAACAATGACTTTCAGCTCTTTATCAGAACTCAGGAACCTCAGATTTGCCTGAAGCATTCGGTAAGCAGCACTGCTCGCAGTATGAGGAGTATCTCTAACAACAATCTGTCGGGGAGATTGTTCTAAATCCTGCGAAGCAGACTTAAGTCGCCAGGAATTGCGCCGAGGATTTTTTTCAGACTTTCTATGCAAAGGAATCACCCCCAACAAAGTAAACCCAAATAATTCCCTCGCCTCTTCAATAGTTTTGACAGACTTATCTTGAGATTCTAAAAGCAGCGCCGCAGCTATAGCCAGCAGAGTTCCCAACAAGCCGCCAGATACCAGCAATAAAGACTTGCGAGAACGCACTGGTTCTTCAGGAACACTCGGCTTTTGGATAATCCGAGCATTCCCGACTTGCTGATTTTCTGTAATCCGAATTTCCTGGAGTTTTTTTTGCAATTCCTGATAATCAGCTTCGGCTTCTTGGAGTTTTCTTTCTAGTTCCCGCTTTTCCTTCTCTAGCTTCGGCAAAACTTTTACCCGCTGCTTGTAAGCAGCTAGAGCATTTGAGAGAATAGTAACTCGCTCAGCCAAACCCTGGCGTTCTACATCTACCTTGATAAATTCTTCGATCAGTTTTGGTTTCACATCTCCTATCTGTAAACTTTGATTTTGCAACGGCTGTTGCCCGCCTAAAACTTGTTGTATTTGTTGGTCTAGTAAAGCTTTCATCGTAGCTTTCTTAGTTTCTAACCTAGTGATTATAGGCGAATTGTCCTGGTAGCGATTTTGCTCAATTGCTAACTGACGCTCTATTTGTTTGTACTCTCTCAGAGCTTCCTGCACAGTGCTAGATTGGCTGAGAGTGCTGGCGGTCAATGCTTGCTGGGGATTCATTTGTAATTCGTCTTCAAATGCTTTAGACTGAGCACGTGCCTTGAGCAAATCCGACTTAGCTTGGTCGATTTGACTTTCTAGTCCCGCCATAACTCTTACTGCTGAGCTAGCTTCTTCTTCAAGATTTACAACTTTATTTTCTTCTTTAAATTTGCTCAATTCGGCCGCTGCTTTCCGCATAGCTTGGTCGGAATTAGGCAGTTTTTTTTCAATAAACTGTCGAACAGACACAGCTTCTAGGCGATTCACTTTTTGATTGTTATCTATATAAAAATTCATCAAAGTTTTTACGACATCGGCTGCTACTTTTGGGTTTTTGTCTTTGTATGAAACCGTTAGGATATCAGCTCCCCGAATAGTAGCTACTGTCAGTTTCTTTAAAACCTCTTTTGTTTTCACAGGATTATTTGTTTCGTCTTTTAACTGAAGCCTATTTATCGTTTTTTCAACATTTTCTAGAGAACGAATCAGTTCGATCTCGGTAGTCAGAGGGTTACTTTGCTCCGCCGCCGGAGTCAACTGTCCGATTTCTTTTCCCAATTCTGTTAAAGCAGAGCCAGCAGTTGTTTTCTTAAATAACAGCTTTCCTTCTGCTTCATAAACTGCTTTTTCCTTCAGCGTGGCGTAGGTGGTGAGTGCCACAACCGAGGCAAATACAGCTAAGGCTGGCAGCCACCGGCGCTTGAGAATCTGCCAGTATTCCGGAAATCCGATACCACTTTCAGTTGATTCCATCTGTTACTCCAGAAAAATGATTTTTTGTAAACTCTAACACCCTAGGGCGTGTTTTTAAACTATAACCACAACAGACAAAGGCGAGCGTAATCATGGCTGTATAATTTCCAGCCAATTTCTCATATCGGGTAGCAATAGCTGGCAAAAGTATAGTCATTTATAGACATGGGAGGCTTCAAGCCCCTCCCCTTTCACTTTTACTTTGAACGGATTAACCCGCATTGGCCCAACTACGCAGCTCCCTATCAAGAAAGCTGAACGCATTTGGGATTGCTTTTCTGAGA
>NZ_JAUBTT010000003.1:162497-165082 GCF_036705125.1 Microcoleus sp. B7-D4 | reverse complement strand
CAAAAAGGACGGGCGGGACGCCCATCCCACAAACTTGTGGAAGTTATTTAATTCTCATTCCTTATCCAATTCTCAGTCCGCTAGGAGTGGACGAAAGTTTGTTCGCGGTTTCAACCGGCGAGGGAGCTCGGATTTGGGATCGCACCCATAAAAAAAAGTAGAGGTGCGATCGATCGCATCTCTACAGTAATTCTAAATAAGGTGCACCGAGTGCACCCTACCAATTAGCGGTTCTGGGGAACAGGAGCACTCGGTGCTCCAGAAAAAGTCGCCTCACCAGTCTTAGCCCGCTTTTTGATCAAGATAGGCTTGACGCTGTTTTCTCCACCAATCGGGGGATCTTCTTGTTGAGCGTAATCAGCGCCCATCCAAGCAGGACGGCTTTGATCGAAAGCCATTTGCAAAGCAGCAGCGGCGATCGCGTGGGAGTCGTACTCCTCGGATAACTGAGACACCAGAGGCAAGAAAGATGCCATCCGTTCGCCAGCCAAAGCTTCGCGAACTTTACCCTGCATCTTTTCCAACTGACGAGCTTCAATTTGCGCCCGTGTCGGAATGTTTCGCACCGTCAAGCTCGATCGCACGTGGCGTTCAATCAAGCGCAGTTTGCGGCGATCGACCGGTTGAATCAGCGTAATCGCCGTTCCTTCGCGACCAGCCCGGCCCGTGCGTCCGATCCGGTGAACGTAGCTTTCCACACTGTCGGGCAAATCGTAGTTAATAACGTGAGTCAAGTGATCCACGTCCAAACCCCGTGCCGCAATATCAGTCGCCACTACCCAGCGCACCTGACATTGGCGGAACCGATGCAGCAAGCGTTCCCGCTGTGCCTGATTCAAATTACCGTGATACTCATCAACGCTGTGACCTGCTGCTTGCAGTTGGCTGGTGAGTTCTGCAGCCGACTGCCGAGTCCGCACAAATATCAGTGCAGATTCCGGGTCTTCCATTTCTAGGATTGGCTGTAGAGCTCTTGCCTTCGACCAGCCACGGGGAATCATGTACACGCCTTGGCTGATGCGCTTTGGCGTTGCTTTTGGCTGTTCTACGGTGACGTTGACTGGGTTACGCAAATGCCGCGCCACCAGTTTCCGAATGGAAGGTTCCATCGTCGCCGAGAAAAATGCCGTTTGACGTTCTTGTGGTGCTGCATCCAAGATTTTTTCCACATCTTGAATAAAGCCCATGCTCAGCATTTCGTCAGCTTCATCCAAAACCAGCCATTTTACCTTGTCTAGTTTCAGGCTGCCGCGGCTGAGCATATCCAATATGCGTCCGGGTGTACCGACAACGACGTGAACGCCGCGCTTCAAACGCTGCATTTGACGATCGATCGATTGACCGCCGTACACTGTCAGAACTTGCAGAGAGCGACCCACTTTTACCGGGCCGTCGCTGCTGATGCCGCTCAAATCGCGGATGGCTTCAGTTACTTGCATCGCCAATTCGCGAGTCGGCGTCAGCACCAGTGCTTGCACCGCAGTTACATCTAAATCAATCCGCTCCAAGATGGGCAACGAGAATGCTGCCGTTTTGCCTGTCCCTGTTTGGGCTTGACCCACAACGTCGCGACCTGCTAACAGGTGCGGAATTGCTTGTACTTGGATGGGAGTAGGTTCTGTAAAGCCTAGTGTTTCCAGATGGAGAACGAGTTCTTCCGAAAGACCTAAGCCTTCAAACAATAAATTCATTAATGCTCCTAATAACGAGTCTTAGCCTTCTAAGTTGCCCAACTCGGATGCGGATTTCTGCTCGGCGGCAGGAACTCATAAGAGTTCTTTATGGTGCTGCGCCTGCGCGCACCTTCTTAAATAGCAATCGAGTATAGGGCAGCTCCGTCGATGGTGACTAAATTTACCAATTCGACAGCCGTCTTTGATTTTGTGACATCACCGATACCAACCGCCAGCGGTCGGCTTATGGGCTTCCAACATTCTTAAAATAGGACATTGGACTTCCTTTGAGGTACTTGCAAGCTTTCCCTCTTAGGCATTTTATAGTGAGGATCATGCCAGCCCCACTTCACTACAACATAGTAGTAATAGGTTTGTTGGTTCAGGCGCTATCCCGCAATCCGTCGCCTGCGGGATTGAGCAGGGGATGCAGCGACCGTTACCGCCTATCCATCTCAACACTCTTTCGGGATACCGTTGTGGTGTAGGGCGGACGGCGAAGCAATCTCAAATTCTCCCCGCTTATTTCTGGCTTGTTACTATCATAACTCTTTACATTCAGAAACAAAACATTAAATTCGTTAAAATTTTCCGATCGTTCTGTAGAGATAACCGCACCCCGAGGGGGAGCGTCGATTGCCAGATAGGGGCTAAAAAAGTTTAGAACCCTTTGCTACCTATCTTTGCACAATATTGTACAAACCGTTACTTTTGCTGCACAATCCGCTAATCATTTTTGGCTGGTGTCTGGTTTTTGTTCGCCACACCGTCTCAGGCGACAGTTCCAGCAACACTTACACTTGACCCCGCCTAGCACCGGATACAGTGCCACGTGAACTCATGAGGGTCGATCCCACAATTTTAGACAAAAGATCGAGCTCCCAGATCAGTCTGTGCAGTCAATCTAAAATC
>NZ_JAUBTT010000003.1:130504-162397 GCF_036705125.1 Microcoleus sp. B7-D4 | reverse complement strand
ACAAAAGATCGAGCTCCCAGATCAGTCTGTGCAGTCAATCTAAAATCTAAAATCTAAAATCTAAAATCGACTTGACCGTAGAGGTCGTAGACATCTGCACCAGTAATTTTCACAGATACGATCGATCCCAGTCGCGCTTCTCCTGTCACATAGACGAGTCCATCTACTTCTGGGGAAAACCGAGCGGATCTACCAATCAACTCACCTGTCTCTGGTTGTTCTTGTTCTATCAGGACATCAACTACCTGACCGACAGATTCTTGATTCTTCTTCAATGATATAGGTTGTTGTGCCGCCATTACCGCATTGCGCCGCATTTCCATTATTTCTGCTGGTATTTGCTGGGGCAAGCTGAAGGCTGGGGTTCCTTCTTCTGGCGAAAATACAAAAACTCCTACGTGATCGAATTCGTGGCGCTTGACAAATTCCAGCAAGTGTGCTGCGTGTTCCTCGGTTTCGCCGGGAAAGCCGACAATAAAAGTTGTCCGCATCACGGCGCCGGGAAGTGCTGCTTTGAGTCGATCGACTATGGCATCATTGATCCCAGCTTGAAAAGGCCGATTCATCGCCCGCAGAATTTCCGGGTGCGAGTGTTGCAGGGGTAAATCCAAATACGGCAAAACGTTGGGCGTTTCGCGGATTGCCTCGACAACTTGCGGAGTCAAACCTGTAGGATAGGCGTAGTGCATCCGAATCCAAGGCACATCTACTTCACCCAAAGCGCGCAGTAGTTCGGCTAGTTTCGGTTCGCCATAAATATCTTTGCCGTAGTTGGTGGTAATTTGAGAAATTAAGATAATTTCCTTTACCCCTTCCGAGGCTAATTGCTTAGCTTCCGCGACGATAGATTCGATCGTCCGCGATCGTTGATTTCCGCGCAAGTGCGGGATAATGCAAAATGCACAGCGGTAGTCGCAGCCTTCTGCTATACGCAGATACGCGACACCTTCCGATGTCGTGCGGTAGCGCGGAGTAGTTTCGTCAGCGATGTAAGTAGGTTCTGAAGAGACGAGGGAAACTCGATCGCCCTTTTCCACCTGCTGCATAACATTGACGATTTTATGATAGTCGCCAGTGCCGACAATTGCGACTGCTTCCGGCAATTCATCCAGCAATTCCTGCTGAAAATGCTGTGCCATGCAGCCGGTGATGACTACTTTTTTATTAGCTTCTGCCAATTCTACCAAGGTGCGGACTGACTCTTCTCGCGCCGCTTGGATAAAACTACAAGTATTGACTACAACATAATCAGCTAATTCTTCATTAGAATCGACTTGATAGCCCGCTTGAGCCAGCAAGCCGATCATGTGTTCGGTATCGATGCGATTTTTTTCGCAGCCGAGGTGAGTAAATGCGATCGTTGGCTTCGTTGCCATGCAGTAATAGTTAGTGTTGCGCTATTTTTGAGAACGTTTTATGGTATCACACAATTAAAAAAATTGCAATGTGTATGTGGAATATCTGGACTGTTGTGGTGTCCGCAGGTGTTGTGTGATATTTGTGCGATCGTGAACGAGGTGAGGATTTTTACGGTTTGTGCGATCGTACTTTCCCGCTTTTTCGCTGCCAGATTTTGACCCAATTGTCAGGTTTTGGTGTCGTCGGAAGGCTTCGACAATCTTACGCCCTTTGCATAATTTCGACTTGCTAGTTCGGCAAGCCAGCCAGAAAAATCTTCTCTGCTGTTAAGTTCAATTCTGAAAAAGCCAACGACTCAATCCTTTCGCTTCCCCTAAACTGTTTTACCTGATACTCCCCATCTACTAGCTGGTAAATCGAGAGAGTGGGTTGTTTGGGATTGCCGATAAACTTGCGACCGCCTAAACCAAGATAGTCTACAATCCAGTATTCGGGAATGCCCATTTCTTCATAGTCGGAAGCTTTGAAAAAATAATCATCCCGCCAGTTCGTACTGACCACCTCTACAGCTAGTCGCACCGAAGAGCCCATCGTGATGACTGATTCTTTTTTCCAGCGCGGTTCGCTTGCAAGTGCGGTTCGGTCTAGGACAATTACATCTGGCTGGTAGCCAGATTCGTTACGCGCAAGCTTGAGCAAGCAATCACTAGGGATAGAGTAAGGCAATTGCAGTCGCCTGATTTCAAAATTGATTTCACCGGAAATGAAACCTGTAACGTCGGAATGGTCGCCAGTTCCTAAAGGCATTTCAACAATTACTCCATTGTGTAGTTCGTACTTATGGACAGAGTTCTCTGGATACCAAGCAACGAACTCATCAAACGTGATTGTTTTCGATATGGTTTGGATCATGTTGCGGTTTCCTCTGTCTGGTGATTAGTATGCGGAAAGCTCAAATATTACACAAGGATTACAGGCAACGTTGCCTCTAATCCTTGACAAATTAAACTGTAGCTGATATAATTTAGATAGCCCGTCCTTACAAAACAGCACTTGGTACAAAACTTGGTACAAAACGCCGATTTGTCACAAAATTGGTGTCCTTTTGTACCCATTTGATATCCTTTTGATACCCGATCGCCCCCACTCCTTCTAGCTCGGCTCGGTTAAGGGCAGACCGCCTCGAAAAATCAACTCGGCAGTCAACCTCAACTCTGGGAAAGCCAGCGATTCAACTCGGTCATCTCCCCGAAACTGGCTGATTTGATACTCGCCGTCAACCAACTGGCAAACCGAGAGCGTGGGTTGCTTGGGAGTGCCGATGAACTTGCGGCCGCCCAAACCAAGGTAGTCCACAATCCAGTATTCGGGGATGCCCATTTCTTCGTAGTCAGCGAATTTGAGATGGTAATCGTCCCGCCAGTTGGTACTGACGACCTCTACAGCCAGTCGCACCGAAGACCCCATCGTGATGATGGATTCCGTATCCCAGCGCGGTTCTCTCTGGCGCAGAGCTGCTTCGTCTAGGACAACTGCGTCTGGCAGGTAGCCCGCCTCGTTGCGGACGGGTTTGAGCAGGCAGTCGCCGGGGATAAAGCAAGGCAATTTCAGTCGCCTGATTTCTGCGCTGATTTCGTCCCTGGTTAAACCTATAACGCGGGAATGGCGGCCGGTTCCTAAAGGCATTTCAACAATTACTCCATTATGTAGTTCGTACTTATGGACAGAGTTCTCTGGATACCAAGCAACGAACTCATCAAACGTGATTGTTTTGGATATGGTTTGGATCATGTTGTGGTTTCCTCTGTCTGGTGATTAGTATGCGGAAAGCTAAAAGATGGCACAAGGATTGTCGGCACTTTACCGACAATCCTTGACATAGGAAGTGAAGTTTGGTATAATTTTGCGTCCATAATATCAAAATACCGATCGCGCCGATCGACTGAATCTAAAAGTATCCACAGAAGTTCTTGATACGATCATTATTTCACAAATTTTGTGATGTTTTAGCTAAGCTGTTCTGCCTTTAAATTGTATGTCAAAAAAATTTAAAGTCTTGTGGGGTGGGCGTCCCGCCCGCCCTGAATATACAGTTTAAATGCGCGACAGCTTACTCCGATCGCAAACTCAGCCTGAGTCATCTCTGCAAGGCATTTTGCAACATACTTTCAAAAAAAGTATCCAGAGAAGTTCCTGATGCTTTCGTCATTGCAGAAAGCACACTTTTCTGAGCAAAAGAACAGTATAGCCCCGCTTCCAAAAACCAAGGTTTTCCCTGCGGATCGATGCGAAAATCAAAGAGACTATAATCGCGACAACCCAAAGCGATGTGGCATTTTCTGGCCATATCCCAAACTCTCTCCGTAATCGGATCGCTGGTGTCAACTATCCACGACTTGGTACTATCCTTAGAAGTCAAGATCAAGTTGCCATCGTCATTTTGTTTCAGCTTATCGGCATAACTCCGAATCGGCATTGTGTCAGCATTTAGAGCATACTCTTCTAGTGGTAAACAGACTAATTCGCCTGCTTTGATGATAATTCCACAGCGAACTTCTCTACCCAATTCAATGAATTTTTCAACGAGCACTTCCTCGGAATGAGTCAATGCTGTCTGCAAAGCTGCATCATAGTCAGCAGCATCTTGAACGAAGGTTACTCCAATGGAATTATCGCCATTTAGTGGTTTGAGGACGGCTGGGAAATCAATCAAGGTTCGATCGCCCGCGCGGACAACTTCTCCCAACGGTACACTTACCCCAGCGGCCGCTACTACTGCCTTAGTCTTGGCTTTATCAGCCACCAGCGCCATCAACTCTGCCGGATTACCCACATAAGGAATACTCAGCATATCGAACAAGCTGCGGTATTGAGTCATGCCGGGGATGCAAAACATCTGCGGTACCATTACGTCAATCTTTAGCTGTGTCAGCACCTCTACAGCGCCCGCTAGAGACATGGGATTAGCGGCTGCGATCGCACCTCGATCGAGAGAGGTGGGAAAACGCCATTGGCCATCGGGAGAAATATAGGCAATATGAAATTCATAGAGTGCTGAATTAGCAGCATTTTTCAGACAATCTTCTGCATAAAGCCGCGATAAATTACAGTAAAAATCGCTAACTGCCGAGCCGACTAAATGCAAAACCCGTACTACTGACATCCTCAATCTCCCCCTATTTCCACAAGTTTGCCAATATTAAAATCAATCCGAATCCACTCTTTCGGGTTCTGTAAATTTCCCCATAACAACAAGGGAATTTGCCAATGATGCACCATCAAAAAGGGCAGTGGATCGTCCCACTCGAAGATGGCATCTTTGCCTTGGGCGATAATTTGTAACCGCTCAGAAACTAGCTTTGGCGACCACAAATGAGTCACCAATCGCCAAATTTCATGGTAAATCCAGTAAGTCGGGCGACTTGATGCCAAAGGCTGCACAGTCTGTGGTAAAGGGTCGAGTTCCAAATAAGCTTTTGCCACATCAGGATGGTTGTAAAACATCGTGATGGCTGAATGGGTGCGCGGGTTGCATTCGATCGCGTAAATCTCTCCATCATCCGCCGCCTGAATGAAATCAAAGGAAACTTGTCCCGTCAGATTTAGACTCTTGGCAAACTGACGAATCCAATTTTCGATATCCGGGCGATCGACATTCTGGTAATTCACCTGAAACGCCGACGATTCACAGCAACAATGCAACTGAAGATGACCATCACGAATTGTACTGTGAGTGCAGAATTCTTGCCCGGGAATATACTCTTGCATAATCCAAGGTTTACTCTCGGAAATTGGTAATGAGTTGACAAATGTGGCAGTTTTTGCAGGGTTTTCGCAGGGTAATTTAGTTAAGTTTAACCTGCGGACAGAATCGTAGGGAATACTTTTGATAATATATGGACGCTGTGCGTCACTAAAATCAAAATCGATTACTTGCTGGGGATTAGTAATGCGATAAGACTTCGGAACTCGCAGCCCCAATGCTTCCGAGGCTTTTGCAAACTGATATTTATCATCCAAACGTTGCAGAGTTTCGACATCTACGTGCATTACCGTACAGTGGGGAGAAAGTACCCTTTTGACTTCGGCATCGTAGTAACTGGCGACTGGACTACAGACTGGAACGTAAACATTAACTTTCTCTTGTTGGACAATTTTCAAGAGTGCTTGGGGGTATTCCTCTGTCTGCGGATTTGGTACTGTGTAAAAGCGATCGACTGCCCAAGAGTAACGATGACCTGTCAGCCAGTATTTCTCGGTTTCTACCAAAATTACCCGATGACCGGCCTTATGGAACGATCGGGCTAGCTGCAATGCTTTGGTCATCTTGCCGCCGCTAATCAAAATCGTTTGGGGAGAGTCCGCGATCGATCGAGACTGAAACGGTTTGATGATGATGGATCTCAGTAGGGCGATCGCAGTTAAAGCAATATTCAGGGGCAGTACCAATAGCAGCAAAATTAAGGTTGCTATAGTTTTAACGGCTGTCTGGAAGCGCCTATTCCCAGTGTTTGTTTCCTGTTCAGATGGCATCGCTGCCACAGAAACTGTTTCGAGCATAATTTCCTAGTAAGTAGACACTCTAATTAGCGGTGGTTTTTGAATGATTAAACCGCAGATGACGCTGTTGGCGCCGAGTCTCCAGAAGAGACAGATCAATCATGCGGATGAGGCGCGGATTTGATATTACGCACGGGTGGTTAGGATCGTCAATTAAATAATTTCCCTTTTTTCTTGTGGGATGGGCGTCCCGCCCGCCCAGAAAGGACGGGCGTCCCGCCCATCCCACAACAGTCATGAAAAGTGGATTTTATTTAATTCTCATCCCTTAGAAACCGGGTTTTTTGACGATCGGACTTCGTTACAGCCCGCCCAATAGGGCAAAAAACCCGGTTTATGCAGGTTTTGATGCGTCTAGGACTGTTCTACTAAACGCGCCGAATTAAGGTCAATCCATCTCTCAGCGGCACTAACACCTGCTCTACGCGCGGATCGTCAACTAGAGCCTGGTTAAATTTGGCGATCGCAACTCCGTTATCAGTAGCAGTACCCGACACATAGGGCTGTCCCTGCATCAGAGTATTGTCTGCACAGATCAAGCCATTGGGAGCCAACAGCCCAGTGGTGAGCAATAAATCGAGATAATCTGTGTATCCAGCTTTATCAGCATCGATAAACACCAAATCGAAGACTTCCCCGTCTTGGGCCAATTGTTTCATGGTTTCTAGAGCCGGTGCCACCTTCACTGAGATTTTGTGACCGGCAGTAGATTCGTGAAAACACTTCTGGGCAAATTCAGCTACATAAGCATCTACTTCGCAGGCTACCACCACTCCATCCACCGGCAGTGCTTCCGCCATCGCTAGTGCTGAGTACCCGGTAAACATCCCTATTTCCAGTACGCGCTGTGCTTTGGTGAGATGGACGAGAAACTTCAGCATTTGGCCTTCCACATGGCCCGAAAGCATTTCCTGTTCCAAGTGGCGCACTGTCTCGCCGTCAGAGAATCGCTTACTCCAATCTTCTGATTGGGTGCGCTTTACTAACGCGGCTAAGGCGGGAGATTCCGGCGTGGTACAAAGGTTCAGGTACGGATCGAGACCATTTGCTAGTTCGTAGGCTTGTTGTAATTGGGCCTTGAAAGCTCGATCGAGATTATCGATTTTTTCTACTTGCGAGGCGAGACTTTCGAGTAAAGAGGCTAAAATCCCGACTGGGGTAACGGGTCTCATCTTTATACCCCGGCTGTGGAACGAGTTCCAACTTTCTGCAATACCACATACATATCCTCGCCATCGCCATGACGCGGGTAGCCCTGACAGATTTCTCGATGCACGGCTAGGGTTTCATCCAACTCAGTTCGAGTCAAATCGTTCATGAAAAAGCAGTCACCAATGGGGCATGGAGCCGCAGCGCGTTGAAGGCCGTCGCGGGTACGACTGATCGATGTTGTCGCTTTCCAGAGCAGTTCTGATGTCAGATAAGGGCTGTCTATCGCTAGTCCGAGGCGGCTCATTAATCTTAAGATGCGATCGCGGTCGGCGATCGAAATGTAGCCCCGCTGCCCAGCAATAGTCGCCGAAAAAGCCATATCGATGGCGACACTGTGGCCGTGGAACATCGGAATTTCCGGTGTTAGTTCCAGCGTCGGACTCCAGGTGTGACCATAGGCAATCACCCGATCCAAATCTAGCTCGTGGAGGTTTGGTACTTCTAATGCCAGCATTGACTGAATCGCGTTGTAGGTTAAGCGATGGGCCACTTCGCGCAGTTCAGATGTGCCGTCTAAATAACCAAAATGGCTATGCAGTAATGCTTCGCCGTAGTTTTCTAACAACTCGAAGATTTCTTTGTTGCCTACTACGGCGATCTTAATTAACTCTGCCATGCCGTTTCGTATTTGGTCGATCGGCAGAGTTTTCAGAAAGGAGAAATCTAAAATTACTTTCTGCGAAGCGTGGTAAGCACCGAGGCGGTTTTTCAGCTTACCGTGGTTCACAGCTACTTTGATCGCCACACTGGCATCAATTAGCCCAATTAAGGTTGTCGGTACGCGAATGTAGTTAGTTCGACGGCGATAGGATGAGCAGGCAAAACCAGTTACGTCAGTAGTCAATCCACCACCGACCACCAAAACAGGCTCCTTCCGCACGAGTCCGAAATCCACGAAGGCATCTATGATGCTTTCAACAGTTGTTAACGTCTTATCAGGTTCCTTGATATTCACTGGAAAGACTGTTAAATCTATCTCGTGATACTTGAAATAATGCTGCATCTGTGCACCATAAAGACCATAGACTGTTTCGTCTACAACCATTAAACAGCGACCAAATTGGCGGTAACTCTCCGCAATCTCTGGATTTTCAAGCTTGAAAGCACCATCTACATATAGCAAGCTGAAATCAATTTTTTCGTACCCTTCAATATGAAAAGCACGATCGGTAGATGTAAACGTAGCTTGAATGTCACCCATAAGATTTTTGCACTTTCATGTTGATTAGTAACTGTAAGTATCTGGGCGAGCTTCAAAAGTATCAATCCTTTTGCTGGCAAACTTCCTAGGCATTAACTTGACAAATTGTCATTTAATATGAACTTAACAATCCACCTAAAAATTTACTTTCAGAGTTGTTTGTTAAGAGTAGGTTAAATACTGCTTTTCGAGTATTTATACTTAAAGCCTTTAGAGGATTGATTTGAGACCGCCTCAATGCTTACACAAAATTCAACATAACGAATTTCTCATCTTTATGCAACCATATTCAGTAAAAATCGATATTTCTTTTAATATAATATTATCCAGAGACAAATCGGGAAAACCCGAAATTACAGCCTCCTCACCTATTAAAACGACTCGTTGCGATCGATCGTTGAAATCACTTTATCTTTTTTGATCGGGTTCGCTGTGTATTTCCAGTTGATTAGACCTCTTGCAAAAGTCCTTTTCATAAATTTCTTGGACGGGCGGGACGCCCATCCCACAAGAAAAAATAACTCTTGTGGGATGGGCCCCAGAGCCCGTCCTAGTTATTTTTGCAAGAGGTCTATTATCAACCAAATTCAATATCCAATCAGCCGATTTATGCCTAGTTAATAAAGGGAATAATGAACCCGGATTTTAGATTACCAAATTTCCTGGGAACACACATCAAGCCCGATCGCCCGACAGCACTTTAACAGCAGCAGACGCAGGTAATGAAGCGTCAGAATTTCCGTCCAAAGCATTAACTTGAGGCATCAAAGTGCTCATTTCCAATTGGCAAGATATTGGTCTAATTTGTCGATCGGCCAACAGTGGAATTGGGAGCATCTCAATGAAAGCAGCAAAGCTCGAAATTGGAATTAGGAGTCAGGAGTCAGGAGCCAGGAGAAAAGAGTCAGAAGGAAGAAGAAAGAAGTGTTTTTGCAAATATGAGATGCTCCCGTGGAATTTTTACCTTGGGGGCGGGCATAATCACCACCCCACAAGAGTCTTAAGATTTTTTCCGATACAAATCTGGATGTTTTTTGAGCTTAAAAATACTGCTAGCCCAACTTACGAGGGGATTTGATCCGACGATACATCGGGGGCGAGCGACAGATTTCCTTCGCCCGAAAGCACTTGACCAGCAGATCCAGTAGTTAATCGATGATCGTAAGAGTGTGTTCCCAAACCCTTAACTTGGCGCATCAAAGTGCCCATTTCCAAAGCACTCATCGCATAATTCCAGCCCAAATTGCTTTTAATTCCAGCCCTTTCCAAAGCTTGCTGCATCGTGTCAGTCGTCACCACCCCAAAAATCACCGGCACCCCTGTTTGAAAAGCAGCCGCAGCAATTCCCTTAGCAACCTCACCAGCCACAAAATCGAAATGAGGAGTTTGGCCCCGAATTACCGCACCCAGACAAATTACCGCATCGTAGCGGTGAGAAAGAGCAGCTTGGCGGGCCACCAAAGGAATCTCAAAACTTCCCGGAACCCAAAAAAAGTCCACCTGAGAGCCATGAGGATTAATATCAACCCCGTGGCGTTTCAAACAATCTTGACATCCCTCCAAAAGTTTGTTGACGACCAAATCGTTAAAACGACCGATGACAATCGCAAATCGCAAAGATTCGGTGTGAGTAAAAGTTCCCTCGAAAACAGTCATAGTGTTCTAGTTTAGATTTTAGGTTTTAGGTTTTAGAGTTTTGTTTGTGAGAAGGCAAAAGTCAGAAAGCAGCAGCATCTCATCTGAATCTCAAGTACAAAAACATACAGGATCGCGCGGTGTGGAAAATTCCTAGCTTCTGCCGAATGCCTTTCAATCGCTGGTGAATGCCTTCATCCTTCTATCTTTTACCTTCTTTATTAGATAGAGTTGGGTGAAATTAAACGACTAAAAAGTTCAATACACCCACTGCAATAACCAGCAAAAACCAGAGACCCGATCCGACATAAATCAGGGATTTAGACTGATTCCAGTTTTGGGGAGAGGCATAAGCAACCGGGACGCCAACGACCATCACAAAAGACAGCAGTACCAGACCCAGTAAAACCACTTGAAACAGAATTGATAACATCTTTTCTCCTTTCGATATAACCGTGCGTTGATCAGAAATAGCTTCCCAGAACCGGAAAAAATCTTCCAAATTCTAGTTTTTGACAGTTTCCCGATAGTCGATCGAGAGATTGTCGGTTGATTGATAAGAAAGAACCCGTGCAAATTCGGGCGTTGCGCGAACAGGCGTCAGCGACTTTTGAGATTTTTATCAATTTTATCATTGTTGGCTACAGCACAGAAAACTGGATTCGATACAGGCTGAAGGTTAAGTTACAGTGCGATCGCCCGGTGTCAGAGCCCGAGAAATTGCTACTCTGTGAGTGAGAGATGCGGGATTTTCGGCTATGGACTTAGTTTTGTGCCACACAACAGCAGATTTTGACGCCTTGGGGGCGGCGGTGGGACTTTGCGTGCTGCGCCCCGGTAGCAGGATCGTATTGACGGGCGGGTGTCACCCGACAGTGCGGGATTTTTTGGCGCTACACCGCGACGAGTACCCACTGATTGAACGCCGATCGGTCAATCCGCAACAAATTCGATCGATTACTATAGTTGATGCCTCCGGGCGCGATCGTTTGGGAAAAGCCGCCGAGTGGCTGGATTTGCCACACCTCAACGAAATTGCTGTTTTCGACCACCACAAGGAGGCGCATTCAGACATCCGGGCTACTGTTAGCCAAATCGAAGCAGTCGGAGCCAGCACGACATTAATTGTCGAAAAGCTCAAAAATCAAGCAGAAAAGAGCGACACACCATTCCGCCTTCTGCCTTCGGAAGCAACAGTAATGGCCCTCGGCATCCACGTCGATACAGGTTCCCTCACCTTTGAGGGCGCAACTGCGCGAGATGCAATAGCTTTGGCGTGGTTGATGGAACAGGGAGCGAGTTTGGGGGTAATAGCTGAATATGTAGAACCCGCTTTGTCTCCTCAATTGCAAGATTTGCTCAGAGAAGCGCTCAAGAATTTGCGATCGGAAACTTTGCACGGTTACAGCGTAGCCTGGGTGCTGCTATCTACTGAAGCTTACGTTCCGGGACTTTCTTCTCTGGCTTCTCGCTTGCTCGATTTAACTGAAACCGATGCTCTGCTGTTAGGTAATGTTTATAAATTTGGCGAAAACGAAAACAACCGCAACATCGATCCCGAATCGCCAGTTTCCAATCGATTAACTATTATCGGTCGATCGCGCATCGAAGGCACAAACCTCAGCGAATTGTTCAAACCCTTCGGTGGTGGAGGCCACGCCCGCGCCGCTTCCCTCGCCACCCGCGATGTTGACCCCCTGCTGACTTTAAATCAGTTAGCTGACGAACTCAAAGCTCAAATTCCCCACCCTCCGACAGCGCGCGAATTAATGTCGTCTCCAGTGCGGAGCATTCGCCCGGAAACATCGGTGGGGGAAGCTCACCGTATCCTCCTACGTTACGGACATTCCGGGCTTTGTGTGGTCGATGCGGGCGATCGACTCGCCGGCATTATCTCGCGCCGCGACATTGACATTGCCCTGCACCACGGTTTCAGTCACGCCCCGGTGAAGGGTTACATGACTTGGCAGTTAAAAACGATCGCCCCAGATACCTTGCTGCCGGAAATTGAATCTTTAATGGTGACATACGATATCGGCCGCTTGCCAGTATTGGAAAACGGTCAACTGGTAGGAATTGTGACTCGGACTGATGTGTTGCGGGAATTGCACCAGCAAAAAGCGCGAGACAGGGGAAGCAATACAGAATTGTCTTATTGTGCCGCGCCCGAATCGGTTGAGCAGTTGTTGCGATCGCGCATCAGTCCCGAATTATGGCAATTATTGTCGATCGCGGCCAATCTTGCCCAAGAGCGCGGCTGGCAACTTTATATTGTCGGTGGAGCAGTCCGGGATTTACTCTTAGCCACGGATGATACACTGGCGCTAACAGATATCGATTTGGTTGTGGATGGAAAGTGCGGTTCCGACGATTCCGGTGCTGGTGTCGAGTTAGCTTCCTCGCTGCAAAAACTTTACCCCGAATCGCGTTTGGACGTTCACGGTCAATTTCAAACCGCCGCGCTTTTGTGGCACAAAGACTCTGCTTTCGGCTCGCTGTGGGTGGATATCGCTACGGCTCGCACTGAATTTTATCCTTATCCGGCTGCAAATCCTGAAGTTGAAGCGAGTTCGATTCGCCAAGATTTGTACCGCAGGGATTTTACAATTAATGCCCTGGCTGTGCGCTTGGGTGTTCCTCGCAGCGGCGAATTGTTAGACTTTTTTTGCGGTTTGCTGGATTTGGAATCGAAGCAAATTCGAGTTTTGCACGCCAATAGTTTTATCGAAGATCCGACGCGAATTTATCGCGCTGTGCGGTTTGCGGTGCGGTTGGGATTTGAAATTGAGCCGCAGACGGAAGGATACATCCGCCACGCTTTGGCCAGCGGGATTTATTACCGAATTCAGGGGGAAAATGGCCGAGCTCCGGCTTTGGAAACTCGGCTCAAAAGCGAATTGAAATACATTTTGCAAGCTCCTTACTGGAAAGTTGCTTTGCAAATGCTGGGAGATTTGCAGGCTTTGCGCTGCATTCATCCTAGTTTGGAGTTGGATCGGGAGTTGTGGCGACAACTGCGTTTGCTCGATCGGTGTTTGAATGGAAGAAGGAAGAAGGAAGGCACGACACGGATTTTGACACGGATACACGGATTAATGATTGAGGGTGAGTCACGAGTCAGAGGGAAGAAGGAAGAGGGAATAGGGAAGAAGGAAGAAAAAGAAAAAGCAACTATTTCCAATGCCCAATTCCCGATGCCCAATTCCCCATTCCCCATTATCAATATTCCCGATTGGCAGATGCGGCTGGAAGTTTTAATCGCTTATTTAGCACCGGAATATCGCGGCAAGGTGGCTGCAAATCTTCAGTTACCCGCTGACAGCATTAAGCGGTTGGAAGTTTTGGAAGCCGGAAAGAAGCAGTTAGCAGAGAATTTGCCTAAGTGCGAGTTGCCGAGTCAATTGGTGTTGCTGTTGAGAAATTATGAATTGCCGGTGTTAATTGCGATCGCCCTACAAAGTCCGCGAAGTGCACGTCGCCAAATCTGGGAATATCTCACCAAATGGGCGAATGTTGAGCCGCCTTTAAATGGCAACGATTTGAAGGCTTTGGGTTATAAGCCAGGGCCTGGGTTTAAACGAATGTTGGATGATTTGTTGGCGGCGAAGTTGGATGGCGATTTGGGCGATCGGGCTGCTGCTATCTCTTTCTTAGCACAACGTTATCCTCAAGCTTAGTAAGGTGCGTCAGCAGCGCGTTATTTCTGATATAATAGATTAGCTAATTGCTGACGCACTCTACTAAAATTTAAGTTTTCAATCCTAAACAGGCTAACCAGGCGATCGCACATTATTGATATTTCGAGAATTAAGGTGAAGAAACATCACGCTCCTGCTTTAATCGCAATTGTCCTTTACAAAACATTTGTGGCTTCCCTCTTGACAGTAACTTCGATTGCTTTGCTTTTTGCATTAAAAAATCATCAATTTTTAGAACAATTTTCGCAATCTTATTTGTTAGAAAGCAAACTAAAAATTATTTAATTAATCTTAGACAAAGTTCTAATTCTCAAGCCTAAAAGCTTACTGCTTAGCGGACTTGTCGCAGCACTTTATGCAGTATTAACTGCTTTTGAGGCCGTTGGTTTGTGGTACGAAAAAGACTGGGCAACAATCTTAGTTTTAGTGCTGGTAAGCATCAGTATACCCCCTGAAATATATGAATTAGTTCACGGGGTCACGGTACTTAAGTTAGCGGTATTTATCACAAATGTAGCCATCTTATGGTATTTGCTCCACCATTTGCCGAAGCAGGGTAAAGGAGCTTAAAGTTTTGATTATTCAGAGGAAACTCACTTGATTTTATAAATGTCAGCATTTTCCATTTTAATTTCATAAAACGGCTGATCAGTCAAATAAAAACCTCAATCTTTACAAAAATTTTGTAATGGTAAAGATTTGATAAAGCTACGAGGGGTTATACCCCCTATGAGTTATAGTGACATATATATAGATGCACCCTGATGGCTTTCCCGTTCCACAAGAGCGGGATTTTTATTGGAAAAATATTGTATTAAGTTTTAATACAGGTGGTAGAGATAGAATTGGTGGAATATTCCAATAAAACGATCGCCAGATGCAAAAATAGCACAGAAGAAGCAAAAACGATAGTTAGGAGCGATCGAACATCCGCCCTAACTCTGCGAAATAACCCAAAGGCGGTAGCATAGTTTGGGAAACGGCATCAACTAAAGATGAACTTAGGGCCAGCAACAGCCTTCTAACAGGGCAAAGGCAGAATTAACGCGACTTTAGGCATAGGAGGGTGAGGGTTCGGCATCACTTACCATTGGTAACAAGTTAGAAAGGAGTAGATTTTGTCAATACCCCTTTGTGAATAAATATAATTGGTTAATAATGATAATCAAATAAGAGGTAAGGGTGGGAGAGTCCTGTGTAGGAGGACTCTTCCACACAAGGGCGCGATTATCATTATTAATAAGTTGTGGGCTCGATTGGCGTGGCATTGCGATCGATAACAGTGGCGGGCGATCATTTGTGACAAGTTAAGAAAAAGTGCAAATTGTCAAGGGGGTAGACCAAAAAAAGTAAAATAGGATGAAACCTTTACCGGGCAAGCAGTTGAGCCATAACTAACCAGTTATGATTCGCAAAAAACGAATCAACCGAGATCATGCAAAGCAAAAAAATCGTCCCCAAGTAGAAAATGAAGCGATCGCGAATCACTTGGAAGATTTATTAATTCCGGCAATGGCTGCCCAAAAAACTTTTTATCGGCAACTAAATTTAAGAGATAGAATTCTAACACTACCATTAATGATGGCAGCAATCCGCCAGTTTATTATGGCGATCCGTAGCAGGACTAACAGAATTAACCAGATTATTAAATAGAGAAGGATTTTTATGGTGTCAGCCACAAGAAATTAGCCAACAAGCATTATCACTCAGATTTTTAAGTTTTCCAGCAATTTTATTTGAAAAAGTATTTAAATAATTATTGCCTCATTTTCGCCCAAAATGGTTAACAAGAAAATCGAGACCATTACCAGATAGCGTACAATTTGCTTAAAAAACTTTGAAAATATCTGGATAGCTGACGGCTCAACATTAGAAGCCTTATTTCGTAAACTAGAAAGTTTATCAGATGTGCCAATTGGTCAATTAGCCGGAAAGATGGGAGTAATTATAGACCTAGTAACTCATCTTTACGAATAAATTTGGTTGGGTAAAATCCCAAACAAGCAGATACTAAGTGGGAGGAAAATTTACTAAAAACAGTTAAGCCGAAAACCTTACTATTATTGGATAGAGGCTTCTATCACTTCGCTTTTTTGTCAAAACTCATTTCTCAAAAAATTGGATTTATCACTCGAATCAAGAAAGGTGCATCTTATCAAATCGAGCGGCTATTAACCAATACTTAGGATGTCAAAGACCAGATAATTAAAATAGGTGCAGGAACAAAACAGACACCAGATTTGACTATAAGATTAGTACAGATTCGATCTAATACTTCCTGGCGTTCTTATCTGACAAGTGTCCGAGAACCTGAAATAGTGCCGCCTTATGTAGTTGCAGATTTATATCAAAGACGCTGGCGAATTGAAGACGCATTTTGGACAGTAAAAAGATGATTAAATCTCAGCTATTTAGGGACAGGTTCATTAATTAAACGGAATCAAGCTCCAAATCAGGGCTAATTGGCTATTTTATGGGGTTTTAGTAGATTTAGGAGATGCGGTTGCCGATGAATTAGGAGTACCAATTGAACGGGTTTCATTAGAAATGATTTATCGGGGAATGTATCATTTTTCTGTTGCCTATCAAAAAGGAATAGCCTCTGACATAGTTAAGTATTCTGCCGCCGATAAAAATCAAGATTTAGGGACTGTTAAGCTAGGCATGAAAACCTCATGTCAGGCTAATTATTTCTCCTTTCCCTGGAACTAAAAGAAGTCCAGAACAATTTTTTTTCAATAATAAAGGAACAAATGGAGTCATATTTTAATTGGGTCAACAGGTAAAAAATGAGTAAAATTACTCATTGACAATAGTGCTTTTAGCTTAAATTGTGAGTAATGGTTGCACCCTCAGCTTCGCCGAAGTGTCGAAACCGGGTTTCTCGCGATCGCCCTCAACCGAAAATGGGGCAATTGCGTTAAGAAACCTGGTTTTTGTGTCCTAGACTATGTAATAACTACAGAGTAATGAAATCGCCAGAGGTGAGAATACCGGGGGTAATATTGTTAAGCTTCGCCAACAATTGATTGGTGTCCGTCACCGTGATCAAAGTTTGATTGTTGCTGGAAGTAATACTGAGTTGATTAAAACTCAAACCAGAATTCAAACCAATTAAATCCTCACCCCTGCGGAAATCATTAATGATGTCGCTACCCAAACTTTGATTTAGGAAAAACACATCATTTCCCGAACCACCAGTCAAAGTATCGTCCCCAATATCCCCGGAAAGGAAATCGGCACCGCTGCCACCGCTGAGAATATCATTACCTTTGCCGCCGTACAGGGTATCGTTACCGATGTCGCCACAAAGCACATCGTTTTCATTGCCACCCAACAGCAAGTCGTTGCCCTCACCGCCATCGAGACTGTCGTTTTCTTTGCCGCCGTACAGGGTATCGTTACCGATGTCGCCAAAAATCAGGTCTGTACCTTCATTGCCAAAGGCAATATCGTTACCATTTCCAGCATTAATTGTGTCATTTCCTAAGTTGCCTAAAATGTAGTCGTCTCCATCTTCACCCAGCAAGATATCGTCATCTTTACCGCCGAAAATGCTGTCGTTACCAACGCCGCCGGCAACTGTATCATTGGCGATATCTCCCCTCAACAAGTCGTCGCCCTCACCACCGACAACAGTGTCATTATCCTTGCCAGCGTAGATGGTATCGTTGCCAGCGCCGCCAGAGATGAAATCGCTGCCTTCATTGCCGAAGATTGAGTCGTTATCTGCGCCGCCGTCAATGTTGTCATTGCCGCCCATACCGTAGAGAGTATCGTTGCCGGCTTGTCCGTTAATTGACTCGTTGAGGACACCGCCCATGATGAAATCGGTAGTGTCGCCGCCGTTGATAGTTTGTTGGACGGGGTTGGGGGTGATGGTGGCAGGATCTAGTTGCGGAGGGTTGAGGCTATCGAGTAGGCAATCATCTAATACCGGAGTAGGAGTCGGAGTTGGTGTCGGTTCGGGTGTGGGAGTCGGCGCCGGAGTCGGTGTGGGATTTGGAGTCGGCGCGGGTGTGGGAGTGGGAGTCGGAGTTGGAGTCGGAGTGGGAGTGGGAGTCGGAGTGGGAGTGGGAGTGGGAGTCGGTGTGGGAGTGGGAGTCTCAGTTGGAGTGGGAGTCGGAGTTGGAGTCGGCGTGACTGGAGGGTTAAATTCATAAGCGCCAATATCAACGATCGCACTTCCGTTATTATCACCATCTTGAGGGCGACTCACACCGCGCTGATCCGCAGCCGGCGCGCCCGCACCAGTACCGGTATCAATTGCCGGACTTCCTGTTAGCAGCGGCAGCACGAAAGCGCCGTTAATATTTTCCAAAGGGCCGAGTAAGGGGTCTGCGATCTTCACATTTGCCGTAACATTATTGTCGTTAGGATCGCCCGTCGTGAGTTTATTAGGAAATTGCAGATTATTTCCCCCGTCGATTAATTCCCGCCCGGTTTGCTGCTTAATCTTAAAACGATTACCCGCCGTGTTGCTATCAAAAATAGAATTCTTGACAGTAATTGGCTGATTACCAAAATTAGCAATACCTCCCGAATATTCCCCAGCGGTATTTTTAGCAAAAGTTGAATTGACGATGTTAGTCGAAAAGGAATCTCTGTTATTGACAATCATTCCTCCACCATTCTTAGCAGCGTTGTTGCCGGAAAATGTACTGTTAACTACGCTGATGTTTCCATTTTCACCCAACCACAAGCCGCCGCCGCTATCATCGGCTGTGTTGTTGGCAAAGGTGCAGTTTGTCACTGTCAAATCGGCATTGCCGTGGCGGACGCCGCCGCCGGAGCCTCCCGACCCCGCTGCATTTTTGACAGCTTTGTTGTTAATAAAAGTGCTATTTTCCAACACCACTTTATCTTGCAAATAACCAAACAAAAAGGCTGCGCCTCCTTCTCCGGAGCTGATATTGCCATCAAAAACGCTGTTGCGGATGACAATACTTCCGGCAACAGGGCCAGGGGTTGCATTGGGGCCCGAAGCATTAGCGCCATCGACGAAAACTGCCCCGCCAACGCCTTGGTCTGTCACGTTGCCGGTGAATTTAGAGTTTTCGATCGTCATGCTGCCCAACAGGTTATTAACAGCTCCGCCGTTGCTGCCTTTGTTGTTGGTAAATTCGCTATCTCTGATAGTCAGAACACCACCGCTTTTAGTGGCGATCGCGCCGCCCCCCCGTTCGGTATTATTCGCTAGCGAACCATCATTGCCGCTAAACTTGCTGTTAATTACAGTCATGGTGCTGCGGAAACCCCTGTAAATGCCGCCACCAAAACCGGCAACATTATTATTGACTTGGCAATTTTCTAAAGTTAAAGTGCTGCTACCTCCCGTTTGAATGCCACCACCGGCGCTAGTTGCGTCATTATTCGGATCGGTTCCAGAAACTTTGCCGTTGGCAATAATCAGGTTTTTTAGAGTAACATTTGTTGCACCTTCTGTGCGGATTACCCGCGAAGTATTGTTGCCACTGATGGTTAAATTGGCTGCACCAAGTGCATCAATTGTCAAGTTTTTGTTGATGACAAGTTGGCCGCTCGAGAGAGTAATTGTTTGGCTGGCAAGAGTGGAGGCAAATTGAATGGTATCGTCGGCTGCTGCGGAGGCGATCGCATCTCTCAATGAACCGGACCCGCTATCATTAGTGTTAGTAACGGTAATAGTCTTTAAAGTCCCTTGATAATCCGCCATTGCCTCTGGAGTCAAGGCTAGCGGTGCTTCAATATCACCCTTGGCAAACTCCAAATTCCAGTTACCACCGCGGCCAGTGCGATCGCTAGATGCTGCAATATCAGCCCCGGTTAACTCGCCCAGGCGATCGACAAAATCGCTTCCCGAACCCGCCGCAACATCGCAACCATAAAGCACAATATCTGCTTGGTCGCTTAGCGCATTTCGCCACCCTTGCAACTGGCTTTCATATTGTGATAAATTATCCGAAGTCAGCGTTGCAGAACCTAGCTGCAAGCTGCCCGAATTGCCGTGAGAAAAAACGTGAACTTGGTCTACAGTTTCCCCCGCAGCAGAAATTGTTTGCAGTTTCGCAGTAATTTGCTCGACTCCGTTACCATTTTTATCTAAAATGATGATCTCTGCACCGGGAAGCACGCCACCCGCAAGAGTTTGATAGTCATCTAAGTCGGGATCAATGAAGACAATAGATTTAGAACCAGCATTGAGGAGAACAGATTGTGAATCGATGTTAGTGGCAAAAGTTGAACTCATTTCGCATACCCATGAGAATGTTTACTATTTGCTGGTAGATTCACCTTGAAAGCAGAAGGCTAGAGATGCAGAAGGCAGTAGGCAGGATTAAAACCTCGGTGATAGATAGGGGAGATTAAAATTTAGGCAAAAACTTGAATTTTATCCCTAAGTGAAATCCGAGACTTGTCTCCCTAATCAGCTTAAGCTGTGTGAAAATTGCGATTTTTTTAGCAATTAACAGCCGAAAATGTAATGTATAGCCTTTCTCAGAAAGATGAGGTACTCATGGGCATAGGGCATAGGCCTCCGTGGGCATAGGGCATACCTCACTTTTTTGAGAACCGCTATAAATAGTCCGGCACGGGGAACCTCTCTATGTAGATTTGCCATGCACACCCTTAGCGAGATAAGTAGTGCATCCAACCATTTGAAAGCCTAAGTCAGGTAAAATTCATAAAAGATTTTCTGGGGTTCCGAATTCCTGAGAATCTCTCTAGCTATTACCTGATACATTCACATTAGGGAAAACCAGGAAAATTGCCCCTAAAAAATTGATGAATTTAACTTTTTTTATCGCTGGCAAAAACTTCCCCAAAATCTGCAATTTAGTGTTGACAAAGCTTGCTTTATTCGGGCAATCCTGAGCTGGCTAGCCAGCTCATGATTGCAATAGACGGATGTGCCTCATTCTAGGTGTGGGCGATCGGGAGCATCTCATATTTGTAAAAATACTTCTTCTGGCTCCTTCCTTCTTCGGGATCCTTCCTTCTTCCTCTTTCCTTCTTCCTCTTTCCTTCTGCCTCCTGCCTCCTGCCTCCTGCCTCAAAACTCCAATTTCTAGCGGAGGGCTGCAAAGGTGAGATGCTCCCGGGCGATCGGCAATAAACAAGATTTATTACCCATCGCTGGCTGTTGAAAAGAATCAGATCGATCGCTCCTCTGCGTTGGCGTAGCCCCCGTAGGGGGGCAGGGCTGTTTCATTCTCAAGAAAACGATGATTTTGACTCTTGTAGTGCTAAGAGTGCCTACCCTCCCCATCCACGATTTGCTCATGTTTCAGAGATTGGGGCAGCCACGGGGGGCTGCCCCTACAAGAGAATGAAACAGCCCTGCGTAGGGGCGGGCGGCTTATGGCCCACCCTAGCCCAGGCCGTTAGATTGTTACCTGAGTGAAATCGCTAGCGGTAAGAATACCGGGGGTAATATTGTTAAGCTTCGCCAACAATTGATTGGTGTCCGTCACCGTAATCAAAGTTTGATTGTTGCTGGAAGTAATACTGAGTTGATTGAAACTCAAACCAGGATTCAACCCAATTAAATCCTCACCCCTGCGGAAATCATTAATGATGTCGCTACCCAAACTTTGATTTAGGAAAAACACATCATTTCCCGAACCTCCCGTCAAAGTATCGTCCCCAACATCCCCGGAAAGGAAATCGGAACCAGCACCGCCGCTGAGGATATCATTACCCTTACCGCCGTAAAGCGTATCGTTATCGGTGTCACCGAAGAGCACATCGTTTTCATTGCCGCCGAACAGCAAGTCGTTGCCCTCACCGCCATCGAGACTGTCGTTTTCTTTGCCTCCGTAAAGCGTGTCATTTCCCAATAAGCCAAAAATCAGGTCTGCACCTTCATTGCCAAAGGCAATATCGTTGCCGTTTCCAGCATTAATTGTGTCATTTCCTAAGTTGCCTAAAATGTAGTCGTCTCCATCTTCACCGAGTAAGATATCGTCATCTTTGCCGCCAAAAAGCGTGTCGTTGCCACCGCCGCCGGCAACAGTATCATTGGCGAGATCTCCCCTTAAAAAGTCGTCGCCATCTCCGCCAACCACAGTGTCATTATCTTTGCCGCCGTACATGGTGTCGTTGCCAGCGCCGCCAGAGATGAAATCGCTGCCTTCATTGCCGAAGATTGAGTCGTTATCTGCACCGCCGTCAATGTTGTCATTGCCGCCCATGCCGTAGAGAGTATCGTTGCCGACAAGTCCGTTAATTGAGTCGTTGATGCCGCCGCCCATGATGAAATCGGAACCTTCACCGCCGTTGAGAGTTTGTTGGACGGGGTTGGGGGTGATGGTGGCAGGATCTAGTTGGGGGGGGTTGAGGTCATCAAGCAGGGAACCATCCGAAGCCGGAGTAGGAGTCGGCGCGGGCGTCGGAGTTGGCGCCGGAGTCGGTGTGGGAGTAGGAGTTGGCGCGGGCGTCGGAGTTGGCGCCGGAGTCGGAGTGGGAGTGGGAGTTGGCGCCGGCGTCGGAGTTGGCGCCGGAGTTGGAGTTGGCGCGGGCGTCGGAGTTGGAGTTGGCGCGGGCGTGGGTGTGGGAGTCTCAGTTGGAATCGGTGTGGGCGTCGGAGTTGGCGCGGGCGTCGGAGTTGGCGCCGGAGTCGGTGTGGGCGTCGGAGTTGGCGCGGGCGTCGGAGTTGGCGCCGGAGTTGGTGTGGGAGTAGGAGTTGGTGTGGGAGTAGGAGTTGGCGCCGGAGTCGGTGTGGGAGTAGGAGTCGGCGCAGGCGTCGGAGTTGGCGCCGGAGTTGGTGTGGGAGTAGGAGTTGGCGCGGGCGTCGGAGTTGGCGCGGGCGTCGGTGTGGGAGTAGGAGTCGGCGCGGGCGTCGGAGTCGGCGTAGGAGTCGGTGTGGGAGTGGGAGTTGGCGCGGGCGTCGGAGTCGGCGTAGGAGTCGGCACTGGGATGACACTACCTCCCAATTCAAAAGATCCGCTGTCCACGATCGCACCTGGAATGCTGTCGCCATCTTGAGGGCGAGTCACGCCGCGCTGATCCGTAGCGGGTGCGCCGGTGGCAATCCCTTTATCAATTGCCGGACTTCCTATCAGCAACGGCCTGACTAAAGCGCCGTTGAGGTTTTGCAAAGGGCCAAGTAAGGGATCTGCGATCGTCACACTTGCCGTCGCATTGACATCACTTCCGTCATTGGGGTTTTTGGCCGGCCACTGAAAATTCCCTCCTTGATCGCTATATTGGGCGGTGACGTGTTGCTGAATGCCCCAAGGGTTTCCTCCGTTAGCCGCTGTATTGTTGGAAAGAATCGTGTTTTTGAGGGTGACATTATTGGCAGCGGCGAAGATACCTCCACCAACCCAGCCTGCAGAATTATCGGCGATCGTCGTGTTGAGAATGGTTGTGGGTGCACCAAGAGTCATTGCACCGCCGAGTTTGTTGAAATCACCAGCAGCAAACGCCGTGGAGTTGCCAGAAAACGTACTGTTAGTAATCGTAGTAGGGGCATTTCGCATCCACAGGCCGCCACCTTGATTATTGGCTTTGTTGCCAGCAAAGGTGGTGTTGGTAATGGTCAATCCCTGGTTGGTGCTGTCGCTCAAAATCGTTACCCCACCACCGTTTCCACCATTTCCACCGTTGGGTAGCGCCAGAATTTCGTTATTTTGGAAGGTGCTCTTTTCCAAAATAACCTTGTCTTGGCTGCCGGTGAACAGATAAGCTGCGCCTCCTTCACCTCGACCTTTATTGTCTTGAAATACGCTATTGGTAATCTTAATTGTGCCGGAAGCTTCGCTCGGATTGCTGGCTCGATCGGTATAAAGTGCGCCGCCGAAACCTCTTAAGAAAGAATTGGGCTGCCCTGTGGCGAAAGTGGCTGCTGTGGTGTCGTTGCCGATGAATCGGGAGTTGTCAATTGTCAGCTTACCTTGAAGGCTGTTAATTGCCCCGCCGTTAATTCCTTTGTTGTTGGTGAAGTCGCTGTTGGTGACTGTAATAGTTTTGAAACTCAAAAAGCCGATCGCACCTGCACCGCGTTCATCGTTAGCGGAGGTGGCTACGTTGCCGTTGAATTTACTGTTGGTAACAGTCAGGGTATTGTTGAAATTACCGAAAATTGCGCCACCGCCTTTATCGGCGACGTTGTTGTTGAACTGAACGTTTTCTACTGTGAGGTTTACTTCGTCGGTTGTGCCGATCGCGCCACCTCGATCCGTAGTTTTGCCGTTAGTAATAATGAGGTTTTTGACAGCAAAAGTCGTAGCAGTCACAACGTTGGCGTTGACAAAAAAGGCGCGGGATGCGTTGTTGCCACTGATGGTTAAACCGGGTGCGGCGGCGCCGTCAATGGTGATATTTTTGCCAACGGGAATATCGAGTTGACCGCTGGTGAGGGTAATGGTTTGGCTGGCTAAACCTGGGGCGAAGGTAATTATATCGCCGGCAACAGCCGTGGCGATCGCAGCCCTTAATGAACCCGGCCCGCTATCGCTATTGTTGGCTACTACGATCGTAGCTAAATCCCCTTGGTAACTTGCCATCGCCTCTGGCTGCAAGGCTAAGGGAGATTCAATTTGACCCTTAGCAAATTCTAAATTCCAGTCGCCGCTACGGCCGGTTATGTTGGTGGATGCCGCAACGTCAGCCCCGGTTAATTGACTGAATCGATCGACGAAATTAGCACCTGTACCGCTTGCTACATCGCAGCCGTACAGCATGAAGTCTGCTTCTGGGGCTAGTGAAGTTTGCCACTTTTCCAACTGGCTTTTGTATTGCTCTATGTTATCTGAACCCATAGAGGTATTGCCTAATTGTAGGCTGCCAGAACTGCCGTGAGAAATAATGTGAACCGAGTCTATCGCCCCGTTAGTAGAGGCGTATTTTTCCATCTCGGAGGTGATTTGTTCGATGCCGTTTTTGGTGCTATCGAGTATTACTACCTGCTGTCCCGGCAGCACTCCCGCTGCAATTGACTCGTAATCTTTCACGCCGGAGTCAATGAAGACTAAGGAGCGCACTGGCCGTTTTTCAAAAGCAGATTGTGAGTTAACTTGAGCGAACGTAGAACTCATATTGGAGACTCCATTTAGGGCATTATTAGTAGATACACCCCGGAGTTATCTCATCAGGCTTATTTGATTTTATCTTAACACCAAATTGAGAGATGGTGCATTTTTTAAAATATTTTTATTGATTTATTTTGAGCCACCTTTACCTGTGTTCTCTTGACCATGATGGAAATTATGACCTCTACCAATGGGAAGATATTACAACATTTGTCTGGCATATTTAAATCAATCAATCTAGGCTGTACCATCAAATTTTTGCGACATTATTTGGCTAACAGTAGCCTGATTTCAGGTACTCGGAAATGGTGGAGGTAATTTCCCCCAGGATAACTCCTCTTATACCAATTTAATGTGAAGTTGCACATATCTCGATCCCCCTAAATCCCCCTTAAGAAGGAAGACTTTGAGAAGAATCTTGTCCCACCCCCTACTCCCCTCCGGCGGGGGGTTAGGGGGGATCAGATTCTACGGGGCCTCATAAAAAATTGGTATTAATTATATTGAGTAGTTTTTATGTGAGTGTGAGATTTTACGTAGAGGCACAAGGCACTACAGTTTACCTAGCTGTATTTCATCCAAGGTAAAACTGAATTATGTAGATTGTGAACAATTCTATATGCTTTGAATTTGCTAGGCTTGCGGGGGAGCATCTCATATTTGTAAAAATACTTCTTCTGGCTCCTTCCTTCTTCCTCTTTCCTTCTGCCTCCTGCCTCCTGCCTCCTGCCTCAAAACTCCAATTTCTAGCGGAGGGCTGCTTTCATTGAGATGCTCCCGGTTTGCGGTACACCCAAATACTGATTGCCAGGACGTTTGGTCGCATTTACTAACAGTCAAAACGGTCTAATATTAAGTGGAACCCATCGCTGGAAATCAATTGGCTTATGGGGTGCTACCGACACTGTGAGGACTGCCATCCTCACTGCAAACGTGATTCAAATTATTCAGCGGGAGTTGATATGAGTGCTGATTTAGTCAGCTCAAATCGTTGATTGCGATCGCGCCTGCCTCCCTAATTACAATCGTATTCGGGTTCAGTCGCCCTCGGTACGTTTCATACCCTGCATTAAATTACTCTCCTTAATTAGCAAACAGTCGATCGCGCGCGCCGCCGTTGTTGAGTGTATCACTATATCGATCGGCATAACACGAATCAAGTCCGCTGTTTTGAGTCAGGGAACTGTGCGATTTTGGCAATTGACTTTTGTATGGTTCGAGGTAATCTGAACTGAGGATAACAAAGCCTAATTGCAGTTGGTTCGATCTGCCATCAGAAGTTGTGCGAACTTTGTCAATCTCTCTAAGGATAGAGGCCGATTTTTGAAGTGCAGAGGTAATTTTCTCGATGCAGTCAGATTCCCCAGCCAAAATTCTGGAAACAAAATATCCACCTTGAGTGATGCTGGAGTCCTTGAATACAAAGCTTTTGGATGGGGAATTTGCGTATTCCAAGGCGGGAGTCGTTTCCCTTAAAGAAGTCAACATATTCCGTCCTCCAAAAGTGTGTTTAGCGGTAGATACAGCCTTGGAATCAGAGCTTCTGAAACTGCTAGCGACCTTATTTATTTCGCTCATTCTTATTTCACCTATCTATCAGTTTGCCCTATTTCTGCTGCACTGCCATCCGCGATCGCACGGAATTTATATTCTGCGTGTTTTCCCTTACTTCCGGCAAACGCGCCATTACCGATCGATCCGGTATCCTGTCCGTGATCCCACTTTCAAAAAAGAATGCAACTGTAATATCATGTCCGAGCGATTAACCATAATATCCCGGTCGGGGCGGGTTTTTGAGATTGTCAATTATTGGCAGGTATTGTTCGTGAACCCGCCCCTACAACAATCGCGGTCGCACACCGGACATGATATAAGCCCGTGCTTCAAACCTCGATAGTCTTCAGTCATTCGGCCATCTAAAATCTAAAATTTAAAAGGGTATGACACTTAGTAGATTGGCCTCGCAACTGCAGCGCTCAAGATTCTGTGGAAGATGGCGGTTTTTTCCCTGCATTGCGAATATTAATAATCTTGTTGAGCGCCTCAAACCAAAAACCAGCCCCCATAGAAATAGCTACACCGCTCAATATCCAACCAAACAATTTTTCCATCACAGCCGGCCACAATAAATTCCCCTGCTTATCTCGTTTTAACCTATTCTGTTCGCTCCATCCCAAAGGCAGAGGTACATTATTATCCAAAGCTCGACCGACATCTTCTTGAACTTTTTTCAGACTGGTTAAATTATTTGATTTAGTCCTAGCATTGTTGACCACCACCTGCTCAGCGTACAAATTAACAGTCGATCGCAACATCGAATCCTTCGACAACCGATTAATAATATGAATGGTATCAGCATTAGCAGCGACAGCGATCGCAGTTCCGAGCAAAATCGCCACCCCTCTAGCATTCCGCTTGTAAACGCCAGAAGCACGCTCCATCGATTGGTCAAACCAAATTTCAATTTCTTTCTGAAACCGCTGCAACTGCTCTTGAGTATCTCCGCCGCCTTTTTCAGCGCGCTGCGCTAAAATATAAAGGCTGCGTTTCAAAGATTCTGGCATACTGTCCAAGGTTTCTTGAATTTGTTGATAAATCGGACTCTCCTCTTTGAGTTCCATAATTTCTGCTGCCGACTCTTGACTTTTTTTAACAGTATTTAACAGATTGCTGAAACTAGGTTGTAGTTGCCCTAGCAGCGCCAGCCGCTCATTTCTGCTGTCAAAACGAGCCTTCACAAATGCCATCTGCCTCTGAAATTCTCTCCCTCCCAGCTCGGTTTCTGGTAGATAAACCTGAGAATCCTTAATATAAAATCCTAGCTTTTCAGACATCCGATTTAAGCTGTTGTTCAAACTTGCTAAATTGTTTTGATAATCTTCAACAACTCGATTGAACTCCGCAGTCAGCCACCTAAAATCTTGCTTAATAATCGGTTTGGTAGCAGCCGACAAACTCAGATTTTCTCCAATTTGTTGAATTTGGGCTAATTGTAAATCTTTAAATCTTTCCAATCTGGTTTTAGAGATAGAGCTAAGCAAACTAGAAACCTTTAAAGTCTCCAAAAGGCTAGCCGAAAAACACTCGGCTGGAATATAAGAAGGCCCACTGGATTTATTGCCGAAAACATTTTTAGTACCCGTAACTCCGTGGTACAAATCCCCCATGCGGTGCGTAACAGAGCGGAATCCCTCTGATAACAGCCCTTTCGCTCCCTGATTCAAATCCTTGATAATCGGATTGGCGTAAATCGAATGGGCTAACTGTCCGACTCGCTTAAATTGCAGGGGATCTTTCGCACCTTCGCTGCCACCAGAAATCAGCACTTCGATCGACTTCTTTAAATGTTCCGCCCGCCACTGCCAAACAGTAGCAATCAGTTCCTGAATTTCCGAAGCTAGCAAGCTTAAAGTGAGGTAGATAAATACTAAGCCAATGATAATATCTATAATTACAGGCAAGTTCATGGTATTTTCCTAGTTGCAAATAACTGCTGTCTAAGTTTACCTTCAGTTTGGGACGCTCAAAACTCTCTTAACTTATGTCAGAAATCTTTCCATTCCTAAGCCGCAAACCGAAAAATCGCTGGAATGACAGCTTTACAGACAAAGTGTGGATGCTGGCTTTTCTGTTGGCTGCTGTGCTGATTTTCGGGCTGAATCTGGGCGGCGTGGCTTTGCGGGATTGGGATGAAGGCATTGCAGCGCAGGTAAGCCGCGAAATTTGGCGCGGCAACTTAAATTGGCTGTATCCGACGATCGACTCTATGCCCTATTTCAACAAACCACCGCTGGTACACTGGCTAATCGGGCTGTGTTTTGCCGTCGGCGGTGTCAGCGAATTGACGGCGAGGTTGGCACCGGCGATGCTGACGGCGGCTTCAGTGCCCTTGCTTTACGCCATTGGCAGGGAGTTGTTTCCTAGACGCTCGATCGCCATTTTTTCTGCCCTCGTCTATCTGACGCTGTTACCGGTGGTGCGGCATGGACGTTTGGCGATGTTGGATGGGGCGGTTTTGTGTTTTTTGCTGGGGGCGATGTGGTGTTTGCTGCGATCGCGCCGCGACTTGCGCTACGCTTTGGGGGCGGGGATTGGGTTCGGACTCATTTGCCTGACTAAGGGCGTCATGTTGGGGCTGCTGCTGGGTGCTGTGGGCTGTATTTTTTTGGTTTGGGATACCCCGCGACTCCTCACTTCTTGGTATCTTTGGGGCGGATTGGCGATCGGAACATTGCCAGTAGCTGCTTGGTATTTTGCCCAATGGCTGCACTACGGCCAATATTTCATCCACACTAATTTAATTAACGAATCTTTCCGGCGAATTTCCGAACCTGTCAGCAGTCACAGAGGCCCGCCTTGGTATTATCTTTTAGAAATTTTTAAATTAGCTTGGCCGTGGCAGTTATTTTGGCTACAAGGGCTGCGTTTAAGTTGGGAAAATCGCAATTTTGCCGGGCCAAAATTAGTATTGGTTTGGACTGGAGTATATCTGGTGGCTATTTCTGTGATGACTACTAAATTGCCGTGGTATGTTTTGCCAATTTATCCAGCTTTTTCTCTTGCCGTTGGCAGTTATCTCGCTGAAGTTTGGGAGCAACTGTGGCTGCCGCCAGAACCCGTCAAAGAGGAAGCAGAAGAACGTTTTGATGCTATTTCTTTGCTGCCTCATCCCGCGATTTTGGCAATGCTGGGTGTAGTTGCTGTCGTCGGTTACGTGTACTTTAGTGGTTGGGTACGGATCGGGGGACAAATTGCGCCTCTAGAGCGAGATTTGCAGTTAATGCTGATGTTTGTAGCTTTGACAATGACAATGGCGGCCGTGTTGCTGCACCGCAAAGACCGACAGTTTATATTAGTTTTAATTTGGGGAACTTACCTGACGCTGTTGGTATTGGTGGCTTCAGATAACTGGGTTTGGGAACTGGCGGAGGATTATCCGGTTAAGCCGATCGCCGAAATTGTCCGCACAGGAACTCCGGCCGGTCAACAAGTGTTTACTTCTCACCGCTTGGGCCGTCCATCGCTGAATTTTTATAGTCAACGCCAAGTTATTGTTGCCGACGCACCGACGCTCAAACAGAAATGGCAAACTCTTCCTCAACCTTATTTTCTGTTAGAAAAACCTGTTTTAAAACATTTAGGTTTGCAGAATGCTGAGATTGTCAAAACAGCGGACGATTGGGTTGTGGTAACTAAAAAGTAAGCGTGTTTCCCCAAATTACCGTAGGGGCGGGTTCACCAACCATAATCGCCTCAGACCAAAAATCTCGAAAACCCGCCCCCACCCAACGACAAATCCGAATCTACATTAGACCTCTTGCAAAAATAATTAGGACGGGCAAGATGCCCATCCCACAAGAGTTATTTTTTCTTGTGGGATGGGCATCTTGCCCGTCCCATCAATTGATGAAAAGGATTTTTGCAAGAGGTCTATTTTTGGGATGTAATCGCATATCAGATAAATCTAGGCGATCGGCTGGGTGCGGACGAGTTTACCAACAATTCATACGAGAAACCAACAATCTCAAAAACCCCCTACACAAACTCAACCTTAAAAAGCTTACCCAAAAATGTTACACTAAACAAAAGCCTCAGTTAAATGCTCTCTAATAGAACTATGCAACTTACTGAACAACGATACTACTCGATCGAGGAATATCTAGCACTAGAAGAAGCTGCTGACTACAAAAGCGAATACATTGACGGTGAAATATTTCCTATGGCCGGTGGCTCTACAAATCACAATCAAATAGCGCTCAATTTCAGTACCGAACTAAATTTTGCGTTCAAAAAACTAGACTATCGAGTTTTCATGAGCGATGTCCGCTTGTGGATACCCAAGAAGCGCATCTATACTTATCCCGATGTGATGGTAGTATGTGGGGAGCCGGAGTATTATAATAACCGCACCGATACGATTACCAATTCCAGAGTAATTATTGAGGTTTTGTCAGCTTCAACTAAAGGATACGATCGCAGCAAAAAGTTTGAGGGATACCGCACAATTCCCACTCTTGAAGAATACTTATTGCTCGACCAAAATCGGAGATATATCGAACATTTTTCTAAGACGGATGATAAGCGATGGTCGTTTGCTGAGTACAATGAATCGGATGAGACGATCGCGCTTGCTTCAGTATCCTTTGAAATTGCTGTGGCAGATATCTATAATAAAGTGAATTTTGAACAAGTAGATCAAGAAAATGCACCTGAAAAATGATTGTAGGGGCGGGTTCACCAACCATCTGTGCCACTAATTAAGAAAATAAATAAACCCGCCCTGCCCAACGACAAATCCGAATCAATATTCTTTGCATTCGATCGCACATCAGGTTAATCTAGGTTATTGGTTGGGTGGGGGCGGGTTTATCTAGATTGTCTGCTGGTATTAAATATTATTCGTAAAACCAGCCCCTACCGCCTGTGTTTTTGGGAAAAAGATTATGAAATACGATCGCAACAAACACCACCGCCACTCAATTCGCCTGCCTGGATATGATTATACGACTCCCGGTGCGTATTTTATCACTATTTGCAGTTGGCAGCGTGAATGTTTATTCGGCGAAGTCATTCATAATACAATGCAATTGAGTCCCTATGGTAAAACAGTTTTATTCAATTGGAGCATTCTTCCCAAACGTTATCAAAATGTGGCATTAGATAATTTTATTGTGATGCCAAATCACGTCCACGGGATTATTGTTTTGAAAGACAGCCCAGAAATAAATTATACAGAATCGGATAAATTGGCGCTGAGAAAATCAAAAATCCATCCTTTATCGGAAATTGTGCGGGGTATGAAAACATCTTCAGCGCGGCGAATTAACCAAATGCGATCTTTGACTGGCGTATCAGTTTGGCAACGAGGTTATTACGAACATATTATCCGCAATGAAGAATCATTAGTTGCTATTCGGGAATACATCATTAATAATCCTTTGTCGTGGGCAAAAGATGAATTATCTCCTCATAATTCAGTCAAAATTAATGAATCTAGCACACTGTCGATCGAATGTAATGGCAAATCTTATCTACAGTCGATCGTACTATAACATTGTGTCGATAGCCCTCCGGGGCGGGTTTTACCAATAATCTATGTGAAAAACTAACAATCTCAAAAACCCGCCCCCACCCAGCCACAAATCGGCATCTACATTTGTGAAATACGATCGCACATCAGGTTAATCTAGGTTATTGGTTGGGTGGGGGCGGG
>NZ_JAUBTT010000003.1:90509-130404 GCF_036705125.1 Microcoleus sp. B7-D4 | reverse complement strand
CCACAAATCGGCATCTACATTTGTGAAATACGATCGCACATCAGGTTAATCTAGGTTATTGGTTGGGTGGGGGCGGGTTTATCTAGATTGTCTGCTGGTATTAAATATTATTCGTAAAAGCCGCCCCTACGATAGCGTGTAGGGGCGGCTTTTACCAACAATTTATGTGAAAAACCAACAATCTCAAAAACCCGCCCCCACCCAACGACAAATCTCGGAAATAAGCGTGTTTCCCCAAATTACCGTAGGGGCGGGTTTCACCAACCATTTATGTCAGAAACCAACAATATAATAAACCCGCCCCCACCCAACGACTGAGAATAGTTATATTTTGCCCCGATTATGGGGCTTTTTTTTGTGCTTGTTAATTCTTCACAATTCGGATTAATTGCAAAAATTTGAGTTGTAAAAGTTTGTCTTTGAAGTTTTCCCGATGTTGAAAAATTAGAGCTTTTGGCACTACAGAAGGCTCTGATTTTTAAATTTCTGTTTGCGGTGTCGGGTGGAGTCGAAGCCTCCTTCGATTCCGCATTAATAGAGACTTCGACTAAATTTGTCTTAGCTACCTATTTCTAGCGAGTGACAATTTAACTTGCTAGACAGGGACAATGTAAGTGCCGTAACCCTTCGGCTGGGGGATAGGACGATGCCTTAAGGACGTTCACTCTATGCGGTAGAGGCGTCCCCTAAAAGGCATCCCCCCAAAATAAGACTATTAGAAATCTAGTCTTTTGTCAACAGCTATTTATGGTTTCCCTTAAACTGTCGCATTAATAGAAGACTTCCACTAATTTTGTTCTAGCGTTTCCATTAAATTAGTTTCCCCAACGAGTGGGGAGTCGCCGTTTTTCCACCATTCTATCAATCTCTTACCGTTTCCATTCAATTAGTTTCCCCAACGAGTGGGGAGTCTTCGTTCCCCGGTCTTTGTCGGTTGTGCTCGTGGCGTTGATGCTGCTTTGTTTCCATTCAATTAGTTTCCCCAACGAGTGGGGAGTATTTGTGCAGCGGAGTCGGTGCAGGATTCCCATACGCTGGGTTTACATTCAATTAGTTTCCCCAACGAGTGGAGAGATCAACGAACCGGACGACCAGCAACCGATCGAAGGCACACAGAAGTTTCCATTCAATTAGTTTCCCCAGCGAGTGGGGAGCCAAAATTACCAGCTTCCCAGAAACCAAATTTTTTCACTACCGGTGGACATTTCCATTCAATTAGTTTCCCCAACGAGTGGAGAGTGGAATTTTCGGAATAAACCAACACTGGGGGTACGATATGCCACCGTTTCCATTCAATTAGTTTCCCCAGCGAGTGGGGAGTAACCACAGTGCATAAATTGTTAGATTTAGTGGGATGTGACTTGTTTCCATTCAATTAGTTTCCCCAACGAGTGGGGAGTTGGAACCAAACCGCATGGCGATCGATTTCAGCGGTTTCCATTCAATTAGTTTCCCCAACGAGTGGGGAGTGTGCGGACTGTAAATATTTCACAGCCTATTTAGCGTTTCCATTCAATTAGTTTCCCCAACGAGTGGGGAGAGGACTCCTCGACTGCCCTTATTCCCCCGGAGATAAACCAGGGTTTCCATTCAATTAGTTTCCCCAACGAGTGGGGAGACTAAGGAAGTGCGAGAACTTAACGGTTGGGGGGAATACTCTACAGAAGTTTCCATTCAATTAGTTTCCCCAACGAGTGGGGAGTAATATTTACTACTGCGATTTACACCCCAGCATCATGTTTCCATTCAATTAGTTTCCCCAACGAGTGGGGAGAGATGAATGATTTGACTTGGGCTGAATTACTTGCAGCGCTTCGTTTCCATTCAATTAGTTTCCCCAACGAGTGGGGAGAAGGATGATAAAGGTAACATTTACCTAACTCAAACTTACCTGTTTCCATTCAATTAGTTTCCCCAACGAGTGGGGAGTTATTCGATAAAAACGATTACACCACGTCAATCTTAAAAGTAGTTTCCATTCAATTAGTTTCCCCAACGAGTGGGGAGAGGGATAGTGAAGGTTTAACGGTTAAGAAGGAAACGTTTCCATTCAATTAGTTTCCCCAACGAGTGGGGAGTAAACCAGTAAAGCTACACAATGAAAAAGTAGCAACAGGAAGGTTTCCATTCAATTAGTTTCCCCAACGAGTGGGGAGAAAAGAGATCGCAAGTCAGATCGTTATGGATATTAGTTGTTTCCATTCAATTAGTTTCCCCAACGAGTGGGGAGGTTAATACCTTTGTTGGCGCTGAAAAGACTGTTCGCTCCGTTTCCATTCAATTAGTTTCCCCAACGAGTGGGGAGTCCAAACTTCTTCTTGATTCTTCGATCGTCATTTGTAACTACAGTTTCCATTCAATTAGTTTCCCCAACGAGTGGGGAGTCCTCTATAATACACCCAAGACAGCGCAAGGTGTCTAGAGGCCCTTTGCGAGGCTCAGATATTTTTTGTGGAACTCACACCTGTGTTCGCTCACAATAATCATTGAAACCCTTGCCCAGTAAGGCTGCGAGGCTCATAACGCAAAAAGGTCGTTTGAGCTAATTTACCACCAGCCTCGCAACCTGAGCTAAATAATCACTGACCCAGGTGCTTTTGTCACCGGCGCTCCCACACCCAAAACCTCCACCTGTCCCAAAGTATGGCGCGACACCGGATAAAACCGGATGCTGCGTCTAGGTTGATTAACTTTCGCAGCCGTCGCCGGAGTTCTGTAAATCTGGCAGTTGACAAAACATACTCAAAGGTAGAATATTGTCCCCATTTGCCATAACCTTTCAGCAAGTCATGCACTTTTTGCCTGGGCTTGTCAACTCGGATATCGTAGACAACGATATAAAGCGGCATACTTTATCGAATTCTATTTTGTGTTGAATAGGGATGGTAAAGTTTAGCTTCCGATGCAAGTTCAAGAGAAAAACTTTAGTTAAGTTTGTTAGTCCGCCAGGGGTTGAAACCCCGGCGAATCCGTAAATTCGTCGCGGATTTATTGGCTTATGTTTGCAGTTCGTAATGGGCGAGCGCATCTACCAATTCATCATGCACTTTCGCCATCAAACTTGCTGACTTTAACGAAACAAATTTTTGCTGTGAAACAAAATTCAAACAGCCTAAAACCCTAGCTTCCCATTGTTCTCGACTATCAGTATTCCAAGCCTTGAACACATCTTTTTCCTGCAAGCCACGCAAGGAATGAAAAATAATATTTCTTTCATCTATAGTATTAGCAGCAACTACTTTAATGTGAGAATCTTGATTCCATTTATTTTGATCGGATTTTTCAACTAAAGTAAATAGTGATTTACCAAACAAACCCACACTATTGTACTGCTCATTTTTATTGGCATTAAACCAATGCCGTAAATTTTGAGGCAGATTTACGTCATGGATATATGCTGTACTTGGTTGATTGGGATTAGAGTATTTAATTTGTAGCTTATACTTGTCTAATGCCCATTCTTTGATCGAGCCTTCCACAGCGCGAAAACTGTGAAATAGAGCCTCAACCGTGTTACCCTGTCTAAGACGGATAACTCCTAAATAAGCAGCCTCATAGCCCGTCCACCACCACTGATTCAAACGCTCCTTTGCAACATCTCCCCTAGCCTTGCCAAAATCTTCAAACTTAGCAAAATTCCACTGTACAGCCATTGCTAATAAATCACGGATTTCCAGCAATAGCGGATCGGAAGAATCTTTCCAGTAAGGTTTTAAAATGCGCTCTACCCCCAAATAGTCATAACGACTTAATAGCGCTTTTGCTTCTTGAACTTGCATCCCCTGTAAATAAGTAGAGCTTTCTATAAAATCACCCTTTTTGGCTAAATCTGGTTCATACTCGTTGCTCACCAAAAACTTTACTTTTTTACCAAACTTTGCTAACGTTTCAAATTGAACCGCCGAAGAAATTGCCGGAGTTCCAGCTTGATGACTGACATAAAAGTTTGCACTTTTATCTAAATCCAAACTTGACAAAGCTTGTTGAACCAGAAACAGTGCTTTATTCCAACTATCTAATCCCTCATCTTTGGATTTAGGTTTCAATTCTAAGTAATCAATGGATTGAACTTGAGGAAATTTTTTCTGAAAATATCGTTCAAATATTGGTTTGAGCGTGCAAGTATCCTGCCAATAAGGACTTTTCTCTACTCTCCTATCTTCCTCATCAAAAACCGCTTCCTGATCGGTCATAATCAAGATTATTTTGTCAGGATTTGTTTTCCCTTTCTCTAACAGCTTTGCCGAAAAAGCATCAAGAAGCGGAAAGTGCAAATCCTGATAATATTCATCTGTTAACTGGCTGCCATAAACCATCCCCATCGCTCTAGCTGGTACAATGAAAGGTTCCTCATCATCAGAATTCGGCGGTTGTGTAGGTTCAAAACGGCGATCGTATAATTGACTTCTCACCTTTTTGAACAAAGTACCCCAATTGTCATCAGTTTTGAGCTTGACATCGCTGCTGCCAGTTGTCACAATCCAGATATTCATAATTATTCCTCAGTTGGCCAAAGTTTGATAAAGTCGCTCTGATTCTGTAAAAACTCAAGAAAATCTTGAGTTTTGTCCGATTTATCTGGAAAAATAGTCAAAAGCTCTACATACTCTTGCCTTTTTTGTCTTAATTCTCCGTTTTTAGTTGTGAGATAGCGGGGACACATCCGGTGCCAAATGCGACCGATGTTATTTAGTTTTCCCGTCAAATCGCTTTGCTTAATACACTGATTTTTTGAGTACGGTTCGTGAAACCATTTAATTGCTTCGCTGCTATGCTGATCCTCAGCGATTCTTCCCCAAACTTCCACTTTTTCGGGATGCCAGACTTCACGCCAAGCCATAACCTGATGACTAGGTTCTAAATGATTAACTGTTAACCATTCTATTGCTCTCTGCTGACCCTCTGCCAGAAATTTAGTAATATTGCTGAGATTAGGATTAGCAGCCGTGACGTACAAATTTTTTGAACTTTCATTAAACTTCCAGTGGCAGCCGATCGCAGGTTTGTCATTTCTCTTAAAATACTCAGGGAAAAACAGGCTGTGATCGACCCGCCGCCACGACTTGCCAAAACCGCCAAGCAAGAGAGAAAATTTAATTAAATAAGTGACAAACTTTTTTAATTCCTTCTGCGGATACCTATTATTTAGATTCACAATGTCCAGTTTTCCTGCCTGTAAATCGTAGGTAGGCATGACTACCGGATTCCTCGCCGGATAATATCTGTGTTCACCAAAATCGAGTTCCTCAGCAGTAAAGTTAATCCCCAACTGCCCGATAACTGCCCCTGTATCATCGCGTGTTTCAACAATTCCTCCCCAAAGTTTTTTGGTTAACAGTTGTGCTGTATTGGCATCTGTGACCCCTGCCAACAACCGCAAAGTATGACCCCGCAGCGCAGCTTTAAACATATTGGGTCGAAATTCTGGGGTTCTATTCAGTAGTTGCGACGTTAATCCGCAGCCACTCAAATTGACAGAAAGTAAGATGCGATCGGCGCTTTCTACCTCTGCCATGCGACCATAACCTGCACTTACCCTAGAACCAATTCCGTGTCCTAAAGCTTTTTCCCAAATTTGCCAAATTTCCTCCCATTCTTGTTTTCCAAGTTGCTTGTTGCTGGAAATGCCAAATTGTAATTTACACTGATAAAGCGAGATTTGTACGTTAGCACTGGTGACGGCATTTTCCATCACTTGGCGCTTTTGCTGAGAATGAACGACATCGACTAAACGCTCTTTTTCTCCCCAAGACATATCAGCAGGGAAGCCGCCGTGAAAGCGCAAAATTCCTGGTTTTGCACTACGCTGTCCGTCCTCTACAACCTCTCCCCCGCAGTATCCTTCTCGTTTTTGAGGAGGACACGATCGCCAGAAAGCCCCTTTCATGCTAGAACCAGGATAAAATGGCAAACCTTTCGCGCCAATTATGGGTCGAATGACGCCTTCATCTTGTCCACTGTTTGTAACTAAACGCCAGCTAATGGTGTATTGTTTTGTTTCCACTCCTTGCCCGAATTCAGGCATTTTTACGGGTGATTTAGTTCGACCTCGTTTGTAGAGGGGAACGCTTTCATCGGCGCTTTCGGGGACGGGAGGACAGCATTCTAACCATTGTTCCACCCACTCAGAAGCGGGACCAGCATCGCCGGCGTACTGAATTTTGCCCCTTCCTTCCAATTGAGAGCGAAACATCAAAGGAACGCGATCGCTATCACTCATCTTCTTCACCTCCATTATTGCCATTATTCTTAGTAGGCTTATAACGTTGAGTCCACCACACCATACTGTCACAAAGTTGAGTCAGCACAGCTATAGCTACTTTACGCTGTTCGATAGGAAAATCCCACAATTTATTGGCCATAATTTTAATGGCTGCTGTATCGTCCGAACTGACATTATCATTGGGAATTTTAACGCCAGCATTTCCCATGATTTTTACTAGCGCCTTCCAAGTATCCCGCCAATAATCAGCCTTATCTTGATCTTTGACTAACCGAAACTGTTCTCCCCAAAATCTCTCTAAACCGTAAGCAACTGCAACGCGCATTTTGTATGCTTGATTGAGAGCGTCTTTTTTGTCACGATATTTGACAACTAAATCGTGAGCCTCTTGGTCTAATCTGTAAGATTCCCAAGCCATAAATTATACCTCCTTTAAGGTTAGATAGCAGTGACCGAAACCAATTGATTCTAAACCGCCGAGATAAATATCTGTGCCAGTAGAAGCGCCAAAAGGTTGCCATGTCTCTTGGTTTTCTTTGAGGGCGATCGGAAATACTAAAATTGTGCCTTCTGGCAAAGCTTCCGTATTAAAAAAAGCTCCTTTTTTAGCCTTTTTTTCCTCTTTGTCTAAGGCCACTCGACTCTGACGATATAAGGCCATATCGTGAATCATGGCAATTTCATCGTCAGCCACAACAACGGCTGGCAATTCCTCTCCTAAAGGAAACCAAGCAGACAAATCCTGAGTTTTCTCAACTGTTAAAAAGCCAAAGTTAAAAAACAGCTTTGGTTTGCCATTTATGTCGAGAGCTTTTAAGGTTTGAGAACCTGTATAACTAGCTGGAGGTTTAGCGGATTTGAGAGATGTACCATCTTTTAGCTTGACATAATCTCCAGCAATTCGCTGATAGCGTTTCAGCAAACGAGGACAAGTTACCCAGACAATTGGTTGACCCGGACAAAATACTGGCAACCACAGCAGCGAAGCATATTCAAACTTAACTACAGACTCAGTGGTACTGTCTGGTTTCCCGGATTCTGCTTCCTGACCGTACCATTTATTAGCTTCAGCTTCTCCCAGACTGCGGCGGATTTCCGATCGCAATCTTCCCCGAATCGAACTACCGGGAATAATGCCAGTTTGAGTAAACTGGTCGCGGAAAATTAAGTTTAAGTTGCCGCTTTCTTCACCAGCCGTTGCTCCCACATGAACAGGAGCAAGGGTTTCAATAATACCGTAAGCTTTTTTGTACATTATTCAACTCCTTGAATTTCAATTGGCAAACACAAACCGCATCCAACTTGTTTCAGACTAAAACCTTCTTTGGGAAACCAATTTTGGGGGAATTCCCACCAAGTTTTATCTAAAGGTTCTCTGAGAAGATAGACAGTTCCGGGAGGAACTGCATAGCGTCCCCGTCCCATTTGTCCTTTCGCGCGGTAGCGATAGGAAATGGGTTTATCTGTGAGCATCTCCGGTCGTTTTTGGGAGAAATCTTCATTTTTGGGATAGCGGTATGAAAACTTGTTAGAACCCCAAACTCCCGGTGTTATCAAAGCAAATGAGCGCTGAATTGGTTGGCGTAAAAGTTTGACAATGGGACTGTCATCATCGAGTAAAACACTCTTGATTTCTACTAAATGATTTTCGCCACCAAAGCGATACCAACCATCTGCTAAAGGATGAGTTGAGAGATAAACTAGACAACATTCATCATCCATCTGCACGGAATTTTCCAAAAACAAACCATCTTCTGCTAAAGTACAGCGTTCGTCATCTTTTGTTTTGGGGTGCAAGATAGGGACGTATTTCCAAGGAATATCGGCAACATCGCCATTTTTCTTAATAGCAGCCGTCTTATTTACCCAAGAATTAACGGTTTGCCAACTATACTCAGGATCTAAATCTTCTGATTCGCGATGCCATTTCCCAGATTTCATTTTCCATTCATCCACGCCTTTTTTAGAAATAATTTTGTGCCAAGGAATGGGGACGTAAAAGTATTCAGGATCGTCTGATTTTGCCCAGAATGGGCCAGCGACAAACAAATTATCACTAAGTTCTTTTGGAGAAATATAGGACTTAACTTTGTTGCTGCTGAAAAATAGACCAGAGAGGGTAGCTGCTTCTGGAGGGAATTTTGCCCCAGAACGTCCGACTAGATTTTCGGGCGATAAAAATCCGCCAGAACTCCCGTACATAAATCCTAAAGGACTTATAGTGATGAGATATTTGAACATAGCTGCCATCCGACATTTATTAGGTCACTAATCCAGTAAATAACTTGTTTGGATTTTTCGGGATTTGGGTAATCACCGACGATGTGCTTCCAGTTTTTTTCTAAATTCTTCTCGTCTTGAAAGTAAAGTTCAAAAAGAGCTAAAGCTAATTCATCATTTGGGCTGTTTTCCTGGGGGTTAAAACTAATAGCATGACGATTTTTGAGATGAGCTAAATCCTTGTAAACATGACTCCAGTTTGGCTTTTGATCCCAGCTTTTGCCGTCCCGGTCTTTGTATTGTTTGAGAATGTGCAAATAATCCCAAGGACAAGTCCACTGCACGTATTGACCGCTGTTAAAAACTACTCGAATTGTAACGCGATCGCGCCCCAAACTTTTCGCCCGTTTTTCAGCTTCTCGACAGTGTTGAAGAATATCTCGCTGCGGCACTCTATGACCCGCCCAAACAAAACCAACACTTAGGTTAATATCCTGTCCGTGCTTTTTCCATTCATCGGACAATCCCATTAACCATTCTAATGCCTCTATAGGTTCTGGAGGCTTTTCAGGTTTGCTGCTGTAAATTACACCGAGGAAGTCGTCACCGCCGGCATAAACAATCCGCCCTTGGTCTTTGGGGAAATTCTTGATAAAATTTTCTCCCCAAGCCCGCATGGCCTCGCTAAACTTTTTTAGACCTTCATCTCCTTCTTTTTGAGCAATTTCCTGAAGTTTTTTGCCAACTTTATCGCCATCTCCCATAAACCAGCCAGTCCAGTGTTCTGGTTCACGAATAATGTCACTAAATCCTGCTTCAAGCGGAGATATCCCAATGTTTCTAGCAATATCTTCGTCGCGAGTAACTAACCGCTTGACTAACTCAGGAATACTCAATCTTTCATTAGGTGCAAGAAATTTTCCTTCGGGTTCGCCATCTGGGGGAAGATTTTCTAAGACACAGGAAAGACGTTGATAGAAATCCTTAAGTTCAGCTTTTTCTGTATCGGATAGCTGCCGCCCTGGATTTGAATGTTCCAAACCTAAACGCGGCCAGGCGATCGCATCCGTGCCAGTCAAACTCGAACTGTCGCCAATCCAGTTAATTGCCGTCCAATCACGACGCAATTTGCGAGTTTCTAGATTCTTCATCGCAGATTCTATCGAATCTCCGTGTCCCCAAAATATCTCCCAAGTGTACAAACCCCATCGCATCCACTCTTGCTGCCAAAAGTATTCCTCTTTAGGAGGTACTTCTCGTTCTATCCAAACTCGACATTCATTTAATATTTCTTGCCATGACTTCTGAAGGGTATTTGTCACGTCATTCCTGGAAAATTCCCCTTTGCCTTTCAGAAGTATCCGATTGGGCATTCCTTTTTGGATGTTCGGGGCACCCGGAGAAATGACCTTTAAACCTGATTTTTCGGCTTGCTTTACTAGCTTGTAACTCAGATAAGACAGAATCAGTGAAGCCCCAAATAAATCTCGGAGTTTGCGGGATTTCTCGATAAAGCCTTGAACGGGGGCAAAGGCGATCGCAGTGTATGCAGGCATAAATTCAATTTTAAGGCGGGCAATGCCCACCTGAATGCTGCTGGTAGTGTCCCAAGTAGCTAACTGCTTAAGTTCTACTCAAGTCAATATATCAGCCGAGCCAGCTTCGAGTCTCGCAATTTACAATATTTATCAAATCTTTTGGAAAACCTACAGCTACCTAAATAAGGGCTTTGAGGATTTTCTATATTTTTGTGTCAATATTGTCTTTTCCTTGACTTTTACCGCCTTTACCTCCATCCACCCATTATGGCAAAAAAACCAACCCCTCACCCCTATGCCGACAAACTAACGTTCGATCGCATCATGCTCCTCATCGCCACATTAGTAAACCATCCCGGAATCGGACACTCGGACACCGAAACATCCGACAGTAAATATCACGATGCCTTGCTAGAAGTTCAATCTCAATTACAGAAAATTGCCGCCGAATTCAACATCGAATTTCCCGAAAACTATCCCGCAACTCCCACAATCCGCAAAGATTTAGAAACTTTGCGCCACTACGGAATCCTTGACAAACGAATGTATCGCTTCGGATATTATCTCGGTACCGGCGCAATGAATCGCGAAGAACTACTATTCGCATTTCAAGCAATAGCATCTCAAGCCAAATATCAGGGAAATCCCCAAGCCCGCAAAATTTGTGAAAAACTCACTAAACTGTTGCGCGGATTAGATATCGAACTCAAAGGTAAATTGTTTTATCCCGTTCGCGAACACCTAAATCGTGCGATTATCTACACCGATCCAGTAGAAATGCTCGATCGCCAAGAATATCGGAATACCCTATTTCACAAACTAGACATCGTAGAAACAGCAATTGTTCGAGGTCAGGCGATCGAACTTTACCGTCAAAGCGATTATTACGGTAAAGGCAAAGTCGGTTTCCGGCGAATTTGGCCCCTGCAACTGATCTATCACGATATCGCCTGGTACCTGATTTGCGAATCTTGCAACAACGGGCATTTGAGCGTAGAACGGGTGAATCGCTTTACTGACTGCTGCGAAATTATCGATGTAGAAGGGCGTGGTATAGCCGTACAGGAACAGCGTTTGAAAATAGCTCAAAAGTTGTTAAAAAACGGCTGGGGGCTGTTCTTGGGCAATCCAGAGCAACAGCAGGCTGAATTGGGCGGTACGCTGAAGTTGGAAAAAGTGAAGGTGCGGTTTTTTGAGAAAGTAGTGGGATTTATCTTAGAGGGCGATCGGCGGCATCCGCGACAAAAGATTAAAGAAGGCCCAAGGGATAGTTTTGGCAAAGTGCTTTATGTAGATTATCAGATCGATTTGCCCGATCGCTCCCTGAACGAATTTAGTCTGTGGGTGAACAGATATATGGATAGCGCCCAAGTGCTTTCCCCGCCGAGTTTGGTAGAAAAACACCGACAAGCAGCGAGAGATTTAGCCGATCGATACAGCTTGTAATCGTGGCGGCGGGTTTTATCAACCATCACTAGACTTCTTGCAAAAGTCCTTTCGATCAAATTTTCGGACGGGCTCTCCGGCCCATCCCACAAGAGAAAAAACTTTTTGTGGGACGGGCCGGAGAGCCCGTTCCAGCTATTTTTGCAAGAGGTCTACTGTCTAAAACCAACCATATCAAAAACCCTCCCCCACCCACGAACAATAGTTAGTTATCAGTTGTTAATTATTCTGTCATTGTTTCGCTGTACTGCATTTCTATTTTTAACGCCGTTTCAACTCTTTGATACTCCGCCTCAACCTCTTCTAAAAGCGTGCAGGCCGGATCGGGTAAAGACTGGTTAGCATTCGTTCCCATGCGGCCCATGATTTCGAGTTCCTCGCACAGTTCAAACAAGCGAAAAGCACCGAGAGTACCGCTGATCGACTTTAAAGAGTGAGCCGATCGCCGCAAAGCCAGCGGATCGGCGTTGCACAGAGCCATAGAGATGCCTCGCAGCAGTTCGGGAGCTGTTTCGAGGTAAATCTCGATCGCCTCGTCCAAAGCTTCCACTTCTCGCAGTCCCTCTATAATCTTGGGACTTAGGGAATCGTGCCCCTCTGACAAAGCCCGATCGAGATTTGATGCACCCCACTCGACGACTCCGGGCGAATTGGGAATTGTCTGTTGTGGATTTCCCGCAACAGCCACATTCGATCGCACTTGTAATTCACTCGTTCCTTCGATCTGTTCCGCTGGGGCATCCAAACAAACAATCGGCTGCAGACGATCGAATGCAGAGTTCGATCGAGATTTACACGCCATCAAAGCTCGCACCAACTGATCGATGGCGATCGGCTTGCTCAAATAGTCGTCCATCCCCGCAGCCATACACTCTTCGCGATCGCCCTGCATCGCATTTGCCGTCATCGCCACAATCCAAGGCCTCGTCGATTTTCGATTTTCGATTTTCGATTTTCGATTGTTAGATTCCTCAGTCGATTTTCGATTTTCGATTTTCGATTTTCGATTGTTAGATTCCTCAGTCGATTTTTGATTTTCGATTTTCGATTTTCGATTGTTAGATTCCTCAGTCGATTTTTGATTTTCGATTCGGGATTTTCCATTATTAGATTCCTCATCAGTTGCGGAAAGTTCTGATTCTCCCGTGGGATTTTCTAAAGTTAAATCTGCTGAAAATTGCTCCCGGATGCGGCGGGTAGTTTCCAGTCCGTCCATTTCCGGCATTTGCACATCCATCAGCACCACATCGTAAGGCTGGCGGCGCAAAGCTTCGAGCACTTCGATACCGTTTCCCGCCACATCCGCGCGATACCCCATCCGCTGTAAAATTTGCAAAGCCACCTTCTGATTCACCAAATGATCGTCAGCCAACAGAATCCGCAGGGGTAAGTCCTCTGCCAGCACGGGTATGGTTTGCAAGAAAGACCCGGTAGTGCGCTGCCCTTTAAATTCAGTTGTCTGTTCTCCAAAAATATTGATTAAAACATTGTAAAGCTGAGATTGTTTGATGGGTTTATTCAAAAAAGCAGCAAAATCCATCTCCATAGAAGGGGGGTTAATTTCTTGCCTGCCGATCGAAGTTAGCATCACTAACGGCAACTTTTCGCAATCAGGATACCGACGAATTTGCGACGCTAAAGCTAACCCGTCCATTTCCGGCATTTGCATATCCAAAACTGCCAAGTCAAACATCTCTTTAGCAGCCAGCCAATCTAAAGCCAAACGAGCCGAAGCTGAAGCCCTAGCCACCATTCCCCAAGACTGAGCTTGGAGAGTCAAAATTCTGCGGTTGGTAGCATTGTCATCGACAATTAAGACTCGCTTGCCAGCTAATTCAGGTTGAGAATTGCTCAAGTTAAGTGGTAAGGAATTCTTGCAGCCAGAAACGATCGTACTAAAATAAAAAGTAGAGCCAACGGATTTCGTATTTTGGGCGATCGGCTGGTTGCTGAGTACAGATTTGGCATAGCCATATTTTTCGGCAATTTCGCAAGATTCTGCCCATCCCAAATCAATAACTGCCGACGATCTAAAATGGGCAGGAGGATTGCCCGCGACACTACCCATACTTTCCACCCACATCCGGCCGCCCATCATTTCGGCCAAACGCTTGCTAATTGCCAAACCCAATCCGGTACCGCCGTACTGCCGGCTCGTTGAAGAATCAACCTGGCTGAAAGATTTAAATAGCCGATCCATGCGATCGCTCGGAATGCCGATACCGGTATCTTTGACCGCAAAATGTATTTCGTATGCTGGGTTAATTGCTACCCGTTCGCCCGCAATTAATGGCGGTTCTTTAGCCTTAGCCGCCGGCACTGAAATCTTTTTTGCTGTCACCGAAACCACCACTTCTCCAGCGTCGGTAAATTTAACAGCATTACTGAGCAAGTTGATTAAAATTTGCCTCAAGCGGGTGCTATCGCCGATCGCCGTTGCGGGTACTGTACGATCGATCAAGTAACCCACTTCCAGTTTTTTTTCTGCCGCCTTAGCAGCTACCAAGTCTAGAGATTCCTCAATGCAAGTGCGGAGGTCAAACGGATGTTCCTCCAAGTCCAATTTGCCCGACTCTATTTTCGAGAAATCTAGAATATCGTTGATCAGCGTCAGCAAGGCATCGCCGCTGCTGCGGATAGTTTCTACAAAATCGCGCTGTTCGCGAGTTAAGGGCGTATCCAGCAGCAAACCGGTCATGCCAATGACTCCATTCATAGGAGTGCGAATTTCGTGGCTCATGGTGGCTAAAAATTCGCTTTTGGCTCTAGTAGCCGCCAGTGCTTGATCGCGAGCTTTTGCCAAATCTACGTCTGTTTGCTGGCGTTCGAGTTCGCTTCCCACCCACTGAGCCATCAGTTTCATCAACTCTCTGTCTACAGCTCGAAACGGTTCTGTCACAGGAGTCGGAGAAAAGAAGCACAGAGTGCCGTAAACTTTGCCGGCCACCGTGACGGGAATGCCCATGTAAGCTTCAATGGGGAAAGCTCGATCGTCGCTGTTAAAGGAAAAACCCGAAAATCGCACCGACTCAAAGTAAATCGGTTCTTTTGCCATTGCCGTAGCGACGCAGAAAGTTTTTTCCAGATCGTAGATTTGGTCTTTGACGATCGACCCGTCGGGACACTCAACAGCCATTATTTGATAGTTGTCGCCTTGAATGCAGGACAAAATTCCCACGGACAGGCCTAAATGCCGACATCCCATTGCCAGCAGTTCTTGGAGGCGCAAATCAAAGGTAGAGAGGTGGTTGAGCGGGTCTGTACGCGGAGCCGAAGTCACTTGGTACAAAGCTTTGATTGCAGCTTCGCTTTCTCGCAGTTCTTGTTCTGTTTGCTTCCGCACGCTGATGTCGCGGGAAATGCCGATAATTTCTTGGACTTCGCCTGTTTGGGGATCGCTGATCGTGCGGCCGGTGGTTTCAAACCAAATGTATTTGCCGTCTTTGCGGCGGATGCGGTAGCTGACGGTGTAAGTAACTGGGAGTGCCAGGACTTTCCAGTGGGCTTTGGCAATGGTTTCTAAATCGTCGGGGTGAAAATAATCCTTGGGGACGCGGCCGATGAGTTCCGAAGGTTCGTATCCCAGCAAAGCGCGGCTGGCGGGCGAGACGTAAACAAACACGCCTTTGGGGTCGTGTCTGGTGATCATGTCGGTTGAGTTTTCGGCCATCAACCGATAGCGGTCTTCGCTTTCATTACGTTCGACTTGAGAATTGCCTAATGCTTCTAGCATTCGGTTGATGGCGTCGGCCAAGCTTGCGAGTTCATCTGCTCCGGCCATAGGAACTCTCAAGCTTGGGTCGCCGTTGGCTGCGATGTTGCTGACGCTGGTGCTCAAGGCAGCCAATCTCGCCAAGACTAATTTTTCTAGCAACAGCAGGGTGATGGCGCTAAATATTAAACCTACTGCCAGTATTGATAAGGTAAACAGCTCCAAGGTGGCCTGACCTTGGCCGTAGATGATGCGATCTGTCTCTACTCGCAGCAGCAGCGCTAGGTTGCCGTGGATGTCGCGAATCAGGGCGTATCCAGCGACTAAGGTGTCGCTGAGTGGCTCGACTAAAATTTCTACTGATTTGAGGTTGGAAATTTTGAGTTTGACATTTTCCAACTCCTGCCTCGATCGAGCCAGCGCCTTGGCGCTGTGCCCGGAGTAGTTCGCGGCTCCCACTTTAAAATCTAAACTCGGCAATCTAAAATCCACTGACAGGTGAGTCAGTTCTGAAAGCAAACCGATTTCGCTGCTGTCTAGGTAGCGTCCCAAGATCAGCGTCCCCCGCGGCGGGCCTTGGGAGTTGCTGTTCAAGATGGGCTTGGAGGCAATCAGCAGTCTGGCTTCTGGCAGGGTGAGGACGCCTGTTTTGGCGGCCCGGCGATCGCCCTCGACTGTCGATGAGTCTAGTAGCGCCTCGGTCAAGTGCTGTTTTAAGCTTTCGGGAATCGGGATTTCGGTTTGCGATTTCAGGTCGAAACCTTTGCTGAAGATCGTCTTACCGTTGGAGTCCAGCAGTACCAATAAGTTTAGTCTCAAGTAAATAAATGTCGAATCGACGAAATTTGACTTGACAAAATTTTCGTTCCGTGTTTCGACGAAAGAGTAAGTATCGTCCCACTCGGCGTAATCTTGGGCGCTGGTGTCTAAATTCGACAAGTCATCATCTAATGCGTCCAAAGCCCGTGCGACATCCTGGCGGACGTACTGTGCCTCCAGGTTGTGAAAATCATGCAGCAAAATAGTTGATGCAGTGGCATACAGAACCACAATCAGGCTGATCAGCGCTGCACCGATGATTAATAGTGTTTTTTTTCGGAGTTGCATGGCGTCGCCCTCCTCACGGTGCTACTAGGCAACTAGCCAGGAGAGGTTTGAGACGTAGGTTGTTTAGCATTGGCTCGCGCAGGGCCTGCGTGTTTGGACTTTTCTGGGCTGACGAAAGCAAAGCCCTTGGTATTTCCAAGGTATCCGGTATCTTGCCCCCCACAGTCAGTGTAGTATTTTCACAGCTTTAGTTCCCTATTATGCACAACCTATGACCTACAAGTTATAACCTGACGATCGGCATCTTCAAAATTAACCGCCGATCGAACTCAAAACAGTTCGCGTTTAATACTAACGCAGCCAGGGCGGCGGGCGGTTGGGAGAACAGGCGTGCTGGGTTGAGAACCCTAACTATATATTGTACCTAAAAAGTATTGAGGAGAGAGCGGACTGGCCGATCGAGTTTTGCGCGCAAAAAGCTTCTCATTCCAGCAGCTTTTTTGATCTTTGTCCTATAGCAATCCTTGCAGGAGTAGTGGAATAAGCCTAAAAGCCTATCCAGCCGAGAAGCTGGAACCGCGTTCAAAAATTGTCATAGCAGAGGCAATGAATATCCGGCGACTTTTTATTTATTACATCTGCCCATAAAATATACAACAATCAAAAAAATAGGCTTTTCACTTTTCTATTTTGAATGAATCAAAACTGCTAATTAAGATTTATAAATTCACAGTCTGCACCATCCTCAACCAACGGGTAGGAAGTGGTTTACCCATAACATTATTCAACTGTACCAACAAATTAATACAAACCCGTTCCCACTCCCCGAGCGCATCCTTTACTAACATTAGTGCCTGATATCAGTAGAAACTCATATCAGGCACTATCTGCAATCCGATCGCAACTTGAGTCTTTTAGAACTTACGCAATCATCCCAGGTATGGGGGCAACCACGGGGGGTTTGCCCCTACAAAACACTATATATTGAGGCTGTGCGTAAGTCCTGTCTTTTTTATCGGATAACGGCTAAAGCACCGGCGCCAGCAGCAGCAGCGGCCGAGGAAAGAGCGGTGAAAAACAGCCACCAAGAGGCAACTTCTGCTGCTTTCCGGGTTTCTTCGGCTTGTTTTTCAGCTTGCTGTTTGATGCTTTCGAGGCGAAGCTGCGCCTCTTGCTGCAAGCGTTCTGCTCTTTGCAAGACGCTGTTGCGGCTTCTTTCAATTTGGTCAATCAAGCGGTTGGCATCTGCTTCGGAAATGTCCTCGCGAGAACTCATCAATGCTACTAAAGTATCGCGGTTGAAATGACCCAGCCGATCGCGCAAAGCGTCAAATCCGGCTTGCGGATCGTCAAATAACTTCCGCACGTCCCGCGTAATACCTTCGTAATTTAGTTCAGGGCGATCGAGCGAATTGAGGTAATCCCGAATTTTTCCGAGAATCCCGTCAATTACCGACTGAATACCCTCCTGTATTTTCTGAATTTGGAGTGCGAACTCATCGCGCACCGACAAAATTCCATCGACAATGCGATTGGCTTCTGCTTCAGAAATATCCGGCCGCTGAGACAGCAGAGAAACCACTGTAGCTCGATCGATGTGTGACAAGCGCTCGCCCAAACTGTAAGCGCCGACTTTCGGGTCATGCAGCAGCAGTTGCAAGTCGCGCTTGATGGCTTCGGGATTTAATTCATCCTTGCCCGTATTACGCAAATAATCTTCTAAAACACTCTGAAAATCCTGTACTTGGCTTTGCACCCGTTTTGCCAAACGGCGGGGCGCTTTCACAATCGAGCCGAGAGTTTCCTGCACTTGGTCGATAATTTGATTGACTTGTTCCTCGCTCAAATCTTGTCTCTGAGAAAGCAGTTTTACCAAAGTATCGCGATCGACTTGAGACAGGCGGCCGCGCAGCGCTAAAGCTCCTTCTTTTGGATTTTCCAGCAGTTTTGTCAAATCCCGCTGAATCCCTTCAGGATTGAGTTCTGATTTGCCAGTATTGCGAAGGTAATCTGCAAGGGCGGTGGTGGTTTGGTCGTACTGATCCTTAGCTTTTTCTGCCAACTTTTGCGGCGTATGTACCGCGCTGTGCCAATTTTCTTCGGCGCTGTCGAGAAGCTGATTTACTTGGTCTTCGCTGAGGTCTTTCCGCTGAGATAGCAATTTTACCAAAGTTTGGCGATCGAACTTAGAAGCTCTAGCTCTCAGGGCCCACATTCCCGCTTCCGGGTTGTCCAGCAGCGTTTTGAAATCGCGCTTGATGCCTTCGGGATTGAGTTCTTCTTTGCCCGTAGACTTCAAGTATTCTTGCACTCTTTGCCACTGGTTGTCTAGTCGGGCTTGCGCTGCTTCTTGCAGACCTTTAGAATCTGCTAAAACTACATCTCGCGTCCTTTCCAACTCTTGAACAATCTGTTCTACTTCCTGGAATCCGAAGTTTTCGCGGCCTCGGAGAATTTGCACGAAACTGTCGCGGGTGTAAGGAGACAGGCGATCGCGCAACTGTTCGTAACTAGCGTCGGAATCCTCTAAGATTTTTTTGAAATCCCTCCCGATACCTGCTGCTGTCAGTTCCTCTTTCGGCGTCAACTTCAAATAAGTTTCTAGCCGCCACTGCAAATCGCGAGCTTTTTCTTGCTCCTCGGCAAAGATTACGGTTTGTAAAACGCGCTGTCTAATTGCTTCTAATTCCTGGGAAATTTGTTTAATTTTGTCTTGGGTAAAAACACCTCTACTTGCCAAGATTTCCGCAAAATTTGCCTGTTTGAGTTTTTCTAATTCGCGGCGCACAGTTCCTGGATCTGCCGTAGGGTCGTAGAGAACGTCCCGAAATTCGCGCTCGATCGCTTGGGGGTTCATCTGCCACGAATAAGTGTTGAGTAGGTAGTTTTCTACGTCGGCACGAATTGGGCTGTAAGTTACGGGTTCGCCTTTGACTTGAGCGGTAATTTTATCAGTTTGCTGGGTAACTTTGTCTTTAGCTTCTTTGAGCTGACCGACTACTTTTTCAAGATCCAAGTCAGAAATATCCGTGCGACCCAATACTATTCCCATTAAAGCATTGACTGCCATTGTCGTTGCTTGGGACATCATGTTCGGGCTTTGTCCAGAATTTTGACCGCCCAGACTGCTGAGGGCTTTTTCTACCCTACTTGCCAATTTATCTGAGACTAAATCTCCAGATTTTGCAGATTTGAGATAGTCTACTAATTGCGCGATACCGTCTGATTGCTGCCCTTGTTTCCCTACTTGTTTCCAAGCATCTTGGAGTTGGTCTACAATGCGGTTTACGTCGCGTTTTGATAAGTCCGATCGCGAACTTACTAAATCTACGAGAGTTTGCCGATCGAGATTCGGCAAATTTTCGGCTGCAATGGTTTTTAGTTGCGGATCGTTGAGCAATTTTTCAAACTCGCTACGCATCCCTTTGATGTCTAATTCCGGCGGTTTCAGGCTTTGGATGTAGTCTTCGACGTTTTCGCGCAAGCTTGTGGGGTCGATCGCGCTACCGAGTTCATGGCCCACTGCTGCTGCTGCTGCTTTGGCTGTGGCAACGACTTGGTTGCTGGCTGCTTTTGCGCCGATAGCCGAGGCTGCGGTGCCGACAATGGCTTGAAAGCCTGCTGTGGCGCTGTTGACGACGGAACCGATCAAGGAACCGACGGTGGTGGAACTCACCCAAACAAGCATTGAGAAATAGGTTGCCCACACGACTAAACCGACGATCGCACCTAAACCGGGACTGCTAATCAAGCTGAGCTTAACTGCAAGCAAGCAAGCAAAGAATAGGGCGATGGTGACGGTAATCAGCGTCCAAGTGCCTACTTTTCTGCCAATGTGGCGGACTGGGGAGCTGCCGCTATCCGACTGGTGGTCGTCGTCGTGGGATTGTCCCATGTACGAAAGACCCGCGGCTACTGATAAATTTGTTAGCAAAAGTTGGAAAGCGCAGGCGAGTACCACTCCAGCTATCAAGGCGATGAAAAATTGCGGCCCGGAATAAAGGAGTGCTGCGTCTTCTGCTGTGTTTGTAGTAGTCTGCTCTACTGGCACTTGGGCCAGCCAGAACCCGATGTTATACAGTTGTGGATTTATTGGCAAATTTTGATACATAGTATATTCCTCGTTAAGGAGTGGGTGCGCGCGCTCATTGGCGCAAGTTAACCAATGTATAGTTTTAGACTCATGCCCCCAATGGCAAGCATCGCCTTATTGACGAGCTAAAGCATCCCCCTACAGTCGGAAGTGTAGAAATATGTCTGCGGCCGGCTATCACTTTAGGAATATTTGTGGTATGTAAGTCTGATTAAAATAATCGCAGAGGAGAATCTGTGGTCGATCGATATTAAGAGTTGGTACACAAGCCCAGACAAATTGTTCAAAATTCATCAACCAATGCCATAGCAAATTAGCTTTGAAGGGATTCGATAGTGCAGCGAGAAAGTCATGCAATTATTATTGGCGGCAGTTTAGCAGGACTGTTGGCCTCTAGAGTATTAGCCAAACACTTTGACCGAGTAAGTATTGTTGAAAGAGATTTTTTTCCAGAAAAACCCGCACCTCGCCCCGGTATTCCTCAATCCCGTCACCTTCACATCCTTTTAAATCGGGGGAGAATCATCCTAGAAGAGTTTTTTCCCGGCTTAGAAAACGAACTGGTAGCTGCTGGTGCTCCTAGTTTAGATCCGAGGTCGATCGGGTGGTTTAGTCCGGCAGGTTGGGCCCCGCACTTTAGCCCGGATCTAAATGATTTAATTTTGTTCAGTCGGGATTTACTTGATTGGCAGATTCGTCGCAGGTTGGCTGAAAATACGAACGTGCATTTCCTCCAAGGAGGTACAGTAACGGGACTCCTGGCGAATGCCTCGCGCGCGGAGATTACTGGCGTGTCGGTGCGTTTTCGCGATCGCCACAACCCTGGTAACATCCATGCAGAGAATTTGTATGCAGATTTAGTAGTCGATGCTGGTGGCAAAGTTTCCAAAACACCTAAATGGTTGAAAAGTTTGGGCTATGAACCTCCACAAGAAACCGCTATCAATGCTTTTGTCGGCTATGCCACCCGCATCTATAAATGCAGCGGTAAATTGTCAGACACAGCGCCAGTATTTGTGTCACTAGGGCCGCCATTTCGCACCCGTGGCGGTGCAATTTTTCCGATCGAAGGCAATCGCTGGCTGGTGACTCTCGACGGGGGCGATCGCGATTATCCCCCCGCAGACGAAGCAGGTTTTCTAGAATTTGCCCGCACTTTGCCAACCCCGACAATTTATGATGCAATTAAAGACGCAGAAGCAATAACACCTATTTATAGTTATCGAGGTACAGAAAATCGTTGGCGCCACTACGAGCGCCTCCGTCGTTATCCTGAAAACTTAATAATTATCGGTCATGCAGTTTGCGCTTTTAACCCGATATACGGACACGGAATGACGGTGGCTGCACTGGATGCTCAGATGTTAGATGAATGCCTCCAAAAGCAGCGGCAGCGCTATCTGCAAGGCAATTTAAAAGGTTTCTCTCGACAATTTCAACAAAAATTAGCAAAATTACATACAATTCCTTGGACATTTGCCATCAGTCAGGACTCTCGCTATCGGGGAAGTGAAGGTGCAAAACTAAACCTCGCTACGCGGCTGACAATTGATTACATGGATTTGGTGTTAAAAGTGCTAGTCGGAGATGCTAAAGTTTGTCAAGCATTTGTGGAAGTTGTGCACATGATTGAGTCGCCGGCTGTACTTTTTCATCCCAGTATTGCGCTTAAGGCGATCGGGCAATTACTCACCGTTCGGCAGAAGGCAGAATTAATATAAATAGTTTATACAGAATCAGGTTAGTTTTGCCAATTATATTTTATGAGCGCCGATGAAAGGAGATCAACGCAGATGAAATCCTATTCATCTGCGTTGATTTAACCTGATATGATTTCCGCTAGAACCTGCATGATAAAAAGGATGACTTTTGCGACTGCGGTTTTCTGGTATTTCACGTAATTAAGAGGGGTAAAATCAGATTTAGTACCGCAATTGTCGGTTTTTGAAATAAATCTAATGAATGGATTTCAAAAAATGTTTGTAGTCACCACTTACCCACAGGACTCAATAAACCAGTTTTTTTCCCCCTATCCCTCGCGCTTCACGCTATATAGTCGTAAAAAAAATCGGTTTCTGCCGCCTAAACTAATATAGACTTGTGCAATTCTCACTTACCAGCCAAACAATCTAATTGTTGTTGCATTTGGGCGGTAACTCGATCGAAACAAGCATCAACATAATCGCGATCGCGCGCCGCCTCCGAACCGTACCTCTCAAATACAATCGGTTCGCACACGCGAGTCCGAATTTGCACGGGTAAAGGCAAGTTTGGCAAAGGCCCAATACTCAATCCCCAAGGCAATCCCAAATACACCGGAAATACCACCGGATCGATGCCAAATAGCCACGGCATCCCCAATTCATGCAATTGCTTAACTTGTTCGTACAAATCTGCCAAAACTATCAAAGTATCGTGTGCACCGTGCGATACAATCGGTACAATTGGTGCTTCTTCTCGCAATGCTAATTTGATAAATCCCTTACGTCCCGCAAAGTAGATTTTATCGCGCAAATGGTGGGGGCGAAAAACATCTTGGGCGCCGCCCGGATAGACGAGAACTGCGGCATTTTTTCGCAAAGCTGCGATCGCCATTTTTGGATGTGCCTGGAGGGCACCACACTCAACCCCCATACTAGCAATCTCTGGGGAAACCTTCCATACCGTGGGGTGCATCAATCCGTAGGCCAAGCGTTCCGTGCCGTACCTGCGGAACCATTCGTATAGGAACATAAACATATCGGGAGCGGCGAGTCCCCCGTTGTGAGAACCGACAACAAGCATTTTTCCGCTCGCGGGTACGTGGTGCCAGCCGTCGCTTTGTACGCGAAAATAGTAGCGGTACAGCCATTCCCAGAAGGGCAACAAAAGCTGAATGAAGTCGGGATTGCGATCGTCTAATGATAGACCGTCAAAGGGATAGTTAGAGGATTTTCCGTCTTTTTTGTTAGTAGTTTTTGTCACTGCAAAAATATTTAACGCTTTGGTCATTATATAGCAGAAGGAAGAAAGCTTTAACTCTCGAATAGAGAAGGCTTTGGTTATTTGGGAAAGAAGGAAGAAGGGAGGAGATTAGTTGGGCTTTTCCTCTCCTTGTGCCTGCGCTAATCCCGATCGCCCTCCCAAAACAAGATTTTTCCTATCATTAATATGCTCCCATTACGAGGGAATATACCGCATTAGTTTTAGCAATTGAAAACCTCCTAAACATCGAGCGCGGTTGCTATAGCAATATAATTAAATACGGTTCAGATAAGACTGATCCCCCCTAGCCAAGAGGGCGGGCACGGGGAGTAGGGGTCGCACCGCCCCTACAAAGGGGGGGACAAGAAGTTGCTCTTGCGTCCCCCAACAATCAGGGGGATTTAGGGGGATCTCCGGGGAATTAACAGTGTTAACTGAACTGTATTGCAATATAATTAAATCAGAATTGGCGCAAATATTTGGTTTCTGATTTGAGCGGGCTGGTTTTGTTCCGAGGTTTTGTGCTGCTTGTCTCCACAGGAACAAAACCGTTTGGAAACAGCTACAGCAACTGTCGCTGATCCCGCGGCGGCTTTAGCCACAAAAACACAAGTGTGCCTCAAGCCGATAAATTGCCGTTTTGGAAGATTTTATCAAATTGACGCCAGCCATCGGGTCAAGGCTAGCGATTTGCGCTGTTGGCCACAATTTTAAGTAAGGTACGATCGACAGTGGAGTTATGTGAGCGCGATCGAAGAACTGTATCCGGCTTGTGACACCTCACTACGACGATGGGGTCGATCGCGCCCATCGCCTGTCAATCTGAATATTGGAGCATCTCAACCACAATCTCGCTCTCGAATCTGCCAAGAATTCACATGAAATGTAGCCCCATATTACTCAACTGCAACAACTGACAGCTAAATGGTTTAACGAACACAACAAATGACTTGCAGTCCTAGTAAACAGTCCGGCATTTAAACACTTAACTGTTTACTTTTCCCCTCTGCCATTCCCCGACTCGGACACTCTCGCCTTCTCCCTCCCCCACTGTGGCATAATGAGCCATTTATAGGCGTAGCAGCTTTATGTGTCTTCGCTCAACTCACCAAACATTAAATTATATAAATTAAACTTGACTTGCGGTCATAAAAAAGTTATACCAAGCTTTTTTGTGGAAGACAAATCGATTTTTTTGCTATATTGACCTGCAATTAAGATAATGATTGTGGTTAAGTGAGGAGTTGAACGGATGAAAAACTTGAATTGCTGGAATAAGCCCGCTGCATTGCTGGGCGCGATCGCGATCGTAGCCGGAAGTTTGCAGGCCAATGCCATCGGTGTTGCCGCCCCATCAACATCCACTCTCAGTCAAGATGCGGAAAATATTTCCTTTGAAGATAGCGCCACCTTTCAAATAGCCCAGGCTGGCAACCTTTGTCGCAAAGTCACCCCCAAAGAAGGTTTGACCGTTCGCCAGAACCCAGACCCCAAATCCCCTAGAGTTGGCGGGGTACCACTTAATACTCAGGTAATGCTCTCCCAAGGCGCTACTTCTGTTAAAGCCGCCGACGGTCGCCTCTGGATTCAAATTACCGCTCCCGTCACAGGGTATGTGGCTAGCGGATATCCCAACAACGAGGCTAATTTAGGTTCGTGCACGACAGCCAGCACCACAATTAGTCAAACTCCTTCCCCAAGGCCAGCACCGGCACCAGCACCAGCACCAGCACCAGCACCAGCACCAGCACCGGCACCAGCACCAGCACCAGCACCAGCACCGGCACCAGCACCAGCACCAGCACCAGCACCAGCACCAGCACCAGCGCCAGCACCAGCGCCAGCACCAGCACCAGCACCAGCACCAGCACCAGCGCCAGCACCAGCGCCTGCGCCTGCGCCAGCACCAGCACCTGCACCAGCACCAGCGCCAGCGCCTGCGCCAGCACCAGCACCTGCAACGGGCCCCGTAAGTCTGTGCCGGCAAGTAGAACCTCGCGTAGCGCCGAGGGGTCTAGCTATCCGCACCGAGCCTTCCAAGACTTCTGCTGTTAAAGGCGGTGTACCGGCTAACGGTCAAGTAACGCTTGTACCGAATTTCCAGTTAGTGAAAGATAAGAATGGAGAAAATCGCAATTGGGTTGAGATTTCAGCCCCTGTGGCCGGATTCATCTCGGCTGGAAATTTGATCATGTGCAAGTAAACTTCTGAGTTCGATCGCTCTTTTTGACTAAAAGAGCGATCGACACCCAAAATAGTTTTAAGATTGTCGCGCAGCCAGGGAACAACGCGGAACCCAGATTGCTTCGATGACTTACCCAGGAATAACTTATTTCAGCAGGCAGCCAGCGGTAGCGAATCTTTCTGGGCCTCTGTTTTTCATCATCGGTTGCGTAAAGTCCTAGCTTCCTTCCTCGCAACGTATCCGGGGTGAAAGAATTTAAGCAAAAAGCCGATCGACCTTTCTACTGACAGCGGCCGCTTGCCCAATTTTGGTGTCCGCGATTTGGTTGACACTTCGATTGTCGGTCAATCCACATAATTTCCCACTTATTTTGCCTGAGTCTGAGTTCGATGCGGTGTCGCATTGCAGCAACAGAATCGTCAGCTAAACCGATAACTGTATGCACAATTACTGCTGTTTCTCCCGTGGGATATTCAACCGAAATTTGGTCGCTTTTTCGGCCTTCAGATTCTGTGTCGAGAATAAAGAGTTTTGCGGCGATATCTTTGGGGTTGGAGACGGTAATTTTGCGATCGGCAAGGAACTGTTTAGTGTTAATTGCTTCGTAGTTCGATCGGGCGGCGGGCTGCCCCATTGCTGCGATGGGAATTTGGATGCAGGTGAAAACAGCTAGGAAAAAGAGCGATCGCTTGAGAGTTGATTTGTTCATGAGGCTTCAGATTGTGCGAGAAATTTTTGTCTCCGAGACGCGAAAGCCGCCAAGTCTGCCTCGGTGAATTGAGTTTGCTGCCATGAGGGACGCGACATTAGTCGATCGCACCAAGCTTGAATTTTTGGATAACCGTCTATGGATACACCAACCTGCGACGACAGCAAAGGCACGACGGTACCGGCAGTACACTCGGCAAACGTCACATTGTTGCTACCGAAAAAAGGGCGATCGTCCAACAAACCTTCAAAAAATGCCAGCACAGTATTGACTTTTTCCTTCGCCTTTCTTATTGCTTGAGGTTCAGGATTTCCCCAGCCCATTTTTTCGCTGATGAGGGGGGAAAGGGCCGGCCCAAGTTCGTTAATCGTGACCAATTCTACCATTTTCACAACTGCCAAATCTTGCGGTTCTTTCGGGAGCATTGCCGGTTCGGGATACTTCGTTTCTAGATAGTCAAGAATTGCCAGAGACTCGAAGACGGTGAAGCCATCATCGACCAAAACAGGGATGCGGTGAAAAGGATTGATTGCCACAAATTCCGACTGCAAGTGATCGCCGTCCAAGTGGATTTCTATTAATTCAAAATCGAGGTTTTTTTCTAAAAGGGCGACCCACACGCGGCGGGAGTTGGTGGAAATGGGAGTGTGATAAAGTTTCATAGCTGGTGGGGGTAATTATTGAAAGGTAATATAGCAATCCTCGCATCAGTTTCAATAACTGGTTAACTGGTTCCCAGGCTCTGCCTGGGAACCGATGTCCAGAGGCTCTGCCTCGGCCCAGACTATGGAGGCAGAGCCTCCGGATATGCGTTACCAGGCAGAGCCTGGTAACGAGTATAAAAACTAAATTAAAATTCCCTTAATTCCTTAATATCTGCCGAATTTCGCTGCTGCTAATTGTGATGGTGGCTGACATTTGCCTTATCTCTGCTCACTTTACGATTAATCAGTATATCATCCCACCAACTTCTAAAGCTCCTTTTATTGGCGGATTATTGGCTCATATTGACTTCCTGACGCACAGACGAGGTAATCGCCTCTACTAGAAATAATCGCTCACTAAGTGACAAATTCCTGGTTAATTCTACCAATTCTTGAAACGATATTTTTTTGGATATTTCTGAAAATTTATCATTCTGAGCTGGCGAAGAAACCTCACCATAACTTAAAGTTTTGACTGAAGTATTCTGAGCTAAAGTTGTCGTCATGTCTGCGTGGAGAAGCTCTAAAAATTTAATATCGTTCCCTAGATCGGCAGCCTCATCCTCATCTACATCTTCAATTACTTGCAAACGTTCTTTATAGGCATTGATTTGATGTTCAATGGCTTCTATAATAAACCTTAAATCTTTAAATGATAAATTCATGATACTTGCCTTGGTAAGAATAAATACTCATTGGCCGACTTGAGTTGAAAATACCCAAAAGATTATTTTTTCCGATGCAGGTAATTTGATATAAAAAACTAATCAAATATACTATTAATTATATTAGGAGGTTGGGTTTATCTACTTACACCCAACCTCCTCTTAACTTATTCTATTTTACAGAAAAATGTGCCTATGAGGTGAAGTGCCTCTTTGTATTTTTCTAGAGTCATCGGTCTACTGGGCTGGAATAACCAATGACCGTCCCGGTCATTCACTAATTCCAGTTCTGGTGGAATGTCAGTGCCGAGGTCTAATTTATACCAATTTTTTCCTGAGCCTGGACTCTCAAAGGTTGATATTCCTTCTGACCGAGACATTCCTCCTGACAACCTTCCTTCTTCTAAAGTAGGCATAACCCATAATTCATCTTGCTGTTCATAAACGGTAATATCTTTATTGGGTCTGACATTATCCATTCTAGGTGAACTAGCATTCCCCTGTCGATACAGCGCAACGGGTGTTTTAGGCATCTTTAATCTCCTGAAATTGTAAAAAATTAACTGTCACGCAGGGTTAGGTTTTTGGGTATAACCTCGCATGTGAGTACAGAGGCACGGGGGCCTTATAGATTGAGCGTTTAGTTAATTTCGCTTCAGAGTTAAAGTTATGCCTATGCTAAAAACCGTTACCAAAATAACAGGGCGGGCCCTAAAGCCCGCCCCATCAAACGATCGACTATCGATTAGTAATCGAAGTCGCCACCGCCCATGCCGCCGCCAGCGCCAGCAGCAGCGCCATCCTTCGGTTCAGGCTTGTCAACGACGATGCACTCGGTTGTCAGCACCATACCAGCAATAGATGCGGCATTTTGCAGAGCAGAACGAGTCACCTTCGCAGGGTCAACGATACCAGCTTCAAACATATCGACAAACTCATTTGTCGCTGCGTTGAAACCAACGTTGAACGGCTTTTCTTTGACGCGCTCAGCAATCACAGCGCCATTCAAACCAGCATTTTCAGCAATCCGCTTCAGAGGAGCAGCCAGAGCCCGTGCCACAATCAAAGCACCGGTCAATTCTTCGCCCTTCAGGCTGCTGTTAGCCCACTCTTCCAATTGAGGAGTCAGGTGAGCCAAAGTTGTACCGCCACCAGGAACAATTCCTTCTTCTACTGCTGCTTTGGTTGCGTTGATCGCATCTTCCAAACGCAGTTTGCGATCCTTCATTTCTGTTTCGGTAGCCGCGCCGACTTTGATGACTGCGACGCCGCCAGCCAATTTGGCCAAACGTTCTTGCAGCTTTTCTTTGTCGTAGGAAGACTCGGTTTCGTCCATTTGACGGCGAATTTGTTCGCAGCGGGACTTGACGGCGGCTTCGTTACCTTCGGCAACAATTGTGGTGCTGTCCTTGGTGATGGTGATGCGGCGAGCTTTGCCGATCATGTCGAGCTTGGTATTTTCCAGTTTCAAACCGGCATCTTCGGTGATTAGTTGACCGCCGGTCAATACGGCGATATCTTCTAACATGGCTTTGCGTCGATCGCCAAAACCGGGTGCTTTAACAGCAGTCACGTTCAACACACCGCGCAGTTTGTTGACAACGAGGGTAGCTAGAGCTTCTTTCTCAATGTCTTCTGCAATGATCAACAGCGGGCGGCCGGAACGAGCTACTTGTTCGAGCACCGGTACTAAATCTTGTACCAAAGCGATTTTCTTGTCTGTCAGCAAGATGAAGGGTTCTTCTAGAATCGCTTCCATCCGCTCAGTGTCGGTGACGAAGTAGGGAGAAATGTAGCCTTTGTCGAAGCGCATCCCTTCGGTGATTTCCAATTCGGTGGTCATAGACTTCCCTTCTTCCAGGGAAATCACGCCTTCCTTGCCCACCTTGTCCATTGCGTTAGCAATCATTTGGCCGACTTCATCGTCGTTACCAGCAGAGATGGAGCCGACTTGAGCGATGGCTTTGGAATCTTCTACTTGTTTGGCGTGTTCGGCAATTTTTTCTACCAAAAACGTGGTTGCTTTGTCAACACCGCGCTTGAGGGCGATCGCATTTGCGCCGGCTGCTACGTTACGCAGACCTTCTTTGACCATTGCGTGAGCCAAAACGGTAGCAGTTGTTGTACCGTCGCCTGCTGCGTCGTTGGTTTTGGAAGCTGCTTGACGGATCAGGGCAACGCCTGTATTTTCTACGTGGTCTTCTAGTTCGATTTCTTTGGCGATGGTAACACCGTCATTGACGATCTGAGGAGCTCCGAATTTCTTTTCGAGAACCACGTTACGGCCTTTGGGGCCGAGGGTTACGGCCACTGCTTCGGCCAAAATGTCCATACCGCGTTCGAGGGCGCGACGTGCATTTTCGTTGTAGATGATACGCTTAGCCATAGTTTTTGGGGATGAGAGGGTTTGAGATTTTGGATTGGGGATGATGGATTTTAGTCATTTGTCCCGTGTCATTAGTTGTTTGGCGGCGTTCGCTTTAAACTAATGACTGATGACTAAGGACTGATGACTAATGATTAATTAGTTAACGATCGCCAGAATGTCTTTTTCTGCAAGCAAGACGTATTCGTCTGTGCCGAGTTTGATGTCGGTGCCGGCGTACTTCGAGTAGAGAACTTTGTCGCCGACTTTGACTTCCATTTCTGTGCGGCTGCCGTCGTCATTGCGCTTGCCGGGGCCCACGGCCGCGACTTCGCCTACTTGGGGCTTTTCCTTAGCTGTGTCGGGCAGAAGGATGCCGCCGGCGGTTTTTTCTTCGCTAGCGCTTACTTTCACGAACACGCGCTCGCCTAACGGTTTAACGGTAGAAACACTCAGTGATACTGCTGCCATAAATAAATCTCCAGATTACAGATTGTCGTGAGTCAGTCGTCAGGGGTCACGATGAAAGCAACAGCGGACTACTTACAACTGACATATTAGCACTCTCGGCTCCTGAGTGCTAATTTAGCTTTAGTCAGGGGCGATCGCAACTTAGTTGTCAGTACGGGTTCCCGAACCGAGAATGAGTAGGAGGCAAGGAGAGGGGGAGAGAGGGAGAGAGGGAGAGGGGGAGAGAGGGAGAGGGAGAGAGGGAGAGGGGGAGAGAGCCAGAAGCGAAAAAGCCCGGATTTCGACTGGTTATGCCTTTAAAACTTGCCTCTTGCTTGCCCTCAATTTCTGAATAGTAAAAAACCTACCCTTGAGACGGGAGGGAGTGGGGGCTGTGATGATGACTTTCGATCGCTAACCAATTACTTTTGATTGATGAATACAATGACCGAACATAACGAGGAATCTTGCAGCCAAGGCTTGAGCGCTTGCGTCCAAAGCCTGGGAATCGCTCAAATCGAGCGACATATTTTTATCTGTGCCGACCAAACCGTGCCCAAGTGCTGCGATCGGCAAACCAGTCTGGAGGCGTGGAATTACTTAAAAAAACGCTTGCAAGAATTGGGACTCGACAAGCCAAGTGCCACTCGACCAGCCTGCGTCTTTCGCACCAAAGCCAATTGCCTGCGAGTGTGCGCGTCTGGCCCGATTATGGTAGTCTATCCAGACGGAGTGTGGTATCGCGACGTTACTCCCCCCGTCATTGAGAGAATTATTCAGGAACATCTCCTCAACTCAAAGGTCGTTCAAGAATACGCTTTCTTAACTCATCCTTTGCCTGTGCCTTCTGATGCACAGCAAAACATTTAAGTATAGCGCTGTTTAAAGTACAGGGTTATAATTAAATGTTAAGTTTCAAGGTTAAGGGTGAGAAATTTAGACGGTTGGGCGTCCGGGCGATCGCACCTGCTACAGCTCAATAAAACTGTATTTAGGTTCTTGTCTTCCTGGTGCGGCTTCCCGTGTTCCTTGTGTTTCTCAAAAGGTACAGTAAAAAAAATCCCTTGGAGGAACTGTGAAATTTTGTGCAAAAATTTCTCAGTGGCCGACACTAAGCAGGTTGCCAAACTACACTAGAAACAGTTAAATACGTAAGTAGGGAGTCTGCTTAAATTTCTCTATATCAGAAGTATCATTTTAAACCGGGGCATTAACCTGAAATTGAACCGATCGAGATTAAATATTTAACTTGGGCTCTGTTACGGAATCTCCAATCAATCAAGGCAGATATTGACAGGGCGATCGTCCATTACAGGTTTGGGCTGCATTCCAGGTCGTAAGACACTCACAAACAGCAGTCAATTATAGGTTGGAAAGCGGTAATACCCGCCCCGCTTTCCCTCACCGCCATCCCTTCAGTCGATCGTCGTCCTCCACTCCCAGCCGGGTGGCGGGGGACTGACCGAAAAAACAGAAGTGAAAACAAGGAAGTGTGCGGGATACTTTAGCGGGAATAAACATGACAAAGGACAATAATTCAGGAGAGCAAAAACGGCTGATGCTGGTTGACGATGACCCGAACTTGATCTTGCTCGTCAAGGACTACTTGGAGTTTCGGGGTTACAACGTCATTACAGCAGAAAACGGCAGAGACGCTCTGGAAAAACTAGAACAAGAAGTTCCCGACTTGATTATCTGCGATGTGATGATGCCGGAAATGGACGGCTACACTTTAGTCAAACACATCAGAGAAGACCCTCGCACTAGCTGGATTCCGGTTCTTTTCTTGTCCGCAAAAGGTCAAAGTTCAGACCGAGTAAAAGGCTTGAGCACTGGGGCTGACGTTTATATAGTCAAGCCTTTTGAACCAGAAGAACTGGTAGCCCAAGTGGAATCTTCTCTGAAAGCTGCCTCCCGCTTGATTCGCCACTCAAATCCCGGTATAGAGAGTGGCACAAAAATTAAGGCGCGCCGCAATGTCGAATTGACTCCCACTGAGTTAAAGGTGGTACAGTTGCTAGCGCAGGGTATGGCAAACCGCCAGATCGCAGACGTGATGAATGTCAGCCAGCGGACTATCGAAAGCCACGTCAGCAATATGCTGGGCAAAACAGGTCTGCACAACCGGACAGAGTTAGCTCGCTGGGCTCTTGAAAGCAAAAAGGCTTAAGCGGAGGTAGTCTGCGCTATGAAATCAGGGGAGCAAAATCTACTGCTATGCGCTGGGCGTATGCCTGCTTGGCGGTAGGGCGGTGGGCGCGGTAGTTTGAATGCGCCATTAACCTTGACACGGCAGCCGGTATTGAGTTACTAGGCGTATAGTTTGTGAGGGCCCCTCGCTCAAATGCAAGCAGGGTTAAAAGAACCCTCTGGCGGTAGAGCCGAAAATATGAAATACTGGGGAGATGGAGTTTTCTGAAGTCTAATCTATTGCCTCAGTTAGCTCCATGTTGCTAAAATGTGATATTTAGATTAACTTCTTTCTACAATTATTAGGTCTAAGTTTCTATGACAAACTTAATGAACCGCCTTTCTATTTTTGTGGACGGGAACAATATGTTCTACGCTCAACAAAAGAACGGTTGGTTTTTTGATCCTCGCAGGGTGCTCGAATATTTCAAAACTTCGCAGCCGAATGTCATCTTGATCAATGCTTTCTGGTATACGGGTCTAAAAGACCCCCAAGATCAAAGGGGATTTCGAGATGCCTTGATCAGTCTGGGTTACACGGTTCGCACTAAGATTCTTAAGGAATATTACGACGATGCTTCGGGCAGATATTCTCAAAAGGCTAATTTAGACATTGAGATTGTGGTTGATATGTTTAATACGGTGGATCAGTACGACCAAGTTGTACTTTTTAGCGGGGATGGGGATTTTGAGCGGGCGATCGAGCTGCTGCGATCGAAAAATACTCATATTACTGTGGTATCAACCGAAGGAATGATTGCGAGAGAGTTACGAAATGCTACAGATAGGTATATAGACCTAAATGAAATTAGGGAACATATCGAGAAAATGGATTATTAGTCATTAGTCATTAGTCATTAGTTATTAGTCATTAGTCATTAGTCATTAGTCATTAGTCATTAGTCAGCAGTCATTAGTCAGTAGTTATGGGTTATGGGTTATTAATTATTCGTTATTGGCGCGAAACACGGGACTGGTGACTGGGGACTAATTGCCCAGAACAGGGGACAAGTAAAAATCAGGAAAACACTTTTTTAGAGCTATGAAAACTCAACCAAGTCAAGACCGGATTATTATTTTCGATACGACTTTGCGGGACGGAGAACAATCTCCGGGTGCATCTCTGAATGTGGATGAAAAGCTGACTATTGCCCGCCAGTTAGCGAGATTGGGCGTAGATGTGATTGAAGCGGGTTTCCCTTTCACCAGCACGGGAGATTTCGAGGCAGTCCAAAAAATAGCCCGCTCGGTGGGCACGGAAGATGGGCCGACAATTTGCGGTTTAGCACGGGCGAGAAAGGAGGATATAAAAACAGCAGCCGAGGCTCTGAAACCCGCCGTAAATTCGCGAATTCATACGTTTCTGGCTACGTCTGATATCCACTTGGAGCATAAGCTGAAAAAGACGCGGGCTGAGGTTCTGGAAATTGTGCCGGAAATGGTGGCTTACGCTAAGTCTTTTGTGGATGATGTGGAGTTTTCGCCGGAAGATGCTTGTCGATCGGAACCGGAGTTTTTGTATCAGGTTCTAGAACGGGCGATCGCAGCGGGTGCGACTACTGTTAATATTCCCGATACTGTCGGCTACACGACTCCGAGCGAGTTTGGGGCTTTGATTCGCGGAATTAAGGAAAATGTGCCGAATATCGATCGGGCAATTATTTCGGTTCACGGTCACAATGACTTAGGATTGGCTGTTGCTAACTTTTTGGAAGCTGTGAAAAATGGCGCCAGACAGTTAGAATGCACGATTAACGGGATTGGCGAACGGGCGGGAAATGCAGCTCTGGAAGAGTTGGTAATGGCGCTTTACGTGCGACGCCAATATTATAATCCGTTCTTGGGCAGGCCTGCGGATTCTGAGGAACCGCTGACAAATATTGACTCGCGCCAAATTTACAAAACTTCCCGCTTGGTTTCCACTTTGACGGGGATGTTGGTGCAGCCAAATAAGGCGATTGTCGGGGCAAATGCTTTCGCTCACGAGTCGGGAATTCACCAAGACGGAGTGCTCAAAAATAAGCGGACATACGAGATTATGGACGCTGAGTCGATCGGCTTAACTGAAAATCAAATCGTGCTGGGTAAATTGTCGGGGCGCCACGCTTTCCACACTCGCTTGAAAGAGTTGGGTTTTGAAATGGCCGACGATGAGCTAAATAAGGCTTTTGTCAAGTTTAAAGATTTAGCGGACAAGAAAAAAGAGATTACTGATTGGGATTTAGAGGCGATCGCCAATAACGAAGTGCACCAAGCACCGGAACTTTTCCGGTTAGAATTGGTGCAAGTTTCCTGCGGCGACAAATCTCGCCCGACAGCAACTGTCACTGTGCGGAATCCGGCGGGCGAAGAATTGACAGATGCTGCGATCGGCACGGGGCCGGTGGATGCGATTTACAGGGCAATTAACCGGGTGGTAAACGTACCGAACGAGTTGATCGAGTTTTCTGTACAGTCGGTGACAGCGGGAATAGATGCGATCGGCGAAGTAACAATTCGCTTGCGCCACGAAGGCAAAGTATTTTCCGGTCACTCGGCAAATACCGACATTATCGTAGCCTCCGCAGAAGCATACATCAGCGCTTTAAATCGCCTGTATCAGGCATTGCAGCATACTACGGAAAAATCCTCAGAACAGCCAACTTCGATCGGAAATCAAGTTGTTGCAAAAGCACAGCGCTGATAAATTTCTTGTCAGCAATTTTTCTTGAAACAAACCGCAGACGAACGCACATAACAGCAGATATATCTAAATAAATCTGCGTTAATCCGCGTTCATCTGCGGTTTAAAATTAATTTTTTTTACCAATAACCAACTCTTGAAAAATGCAAGACGAAACTTTAAAAAAAGAGCGGCAATTCCACGATGCTTGGGCATCTACGATCGATATTGACGGCATTCGAGTTAATGATTACTTTGAAGCTTGCACCGCCCCAGAAAATAGATTTATCGTCCAGCAAATGGGCGATATTACGGGTAAACGCCTGTTAGATTTAGGCTGCGGCGCGGGAGAAAATAGCGTTTATTTTGCTAAAAAAGGCGCAGATTGTGTGGCGGCTGACTATTCTCAGGGCATGGTAGAAGTTGCTCTGAAATTGGCTGAGAAAAACGGCGTCAAAATAGAGGGCTGCACGGTGAATGCAATGGCGCTGGATTTCCCGGACAACAGTTTTGATATTGTTTACGCTTCTAATTTGCTGCACCATTTGCCGGAACCTGAAAAGGCAATTCGCGAAATGCACCGGGTGCTAAAACCGGGTGGCAAAGCTTGTTTTTGGGACCCGATGAAGCACAATCCGGTGATTAATGTTTACCGCAGAATGGCGACTGAGGTGCGGACGGAGGATGAAACTCCTTTGGATATTAATATTGTAAATTTTGTCAAGTCTTTGTTTTCGGAGACGGCTTATGATACGTTTTGGCTGACATCGCTGTGGATTTTTTTACGCTTTTATTTGATAGAAAAAGTGCATCCTAATGAGGAGCGTTATTGGAAAAAGATTATCATTGAACAAGAGAGATTGAAACCGGAATACTCTCGATTGGAAGGGTTGGATGGCTTTTTGAAGAAGTTGCCTTTGATGAAGCGCTTGGCTTGGAATTTGGCTGTGGTGGCAACGAAGTAATTAAAAGAAGTACAATAAGTGAAAGCATTTAATTAAGAGGCTAATTATGCCAGAAACTATTGCTGCTGTGTACGAAAACGGGGTTTTTCGTCCCTTGAGTCCTTTGTCATTGAATGATGGGGAAACTGTGCAAATCACAATTGTAGCGGAAGTGTCGCCGGAAGAACTCAAGGGCGATCGCGAAAAAGCGATTAAGTTGATGGATGTACGAGGATTGATGCGTTTGCCAAATAAGCAGGGTAAGCTCGATCCTGTTGAATTAGCACGACGTGAAGAGAAATGGCGCGAACTGTTTGAAGAACTGAAGGGAAGGCCGGGGACACCTGTCTCTGAAATAGTTATAGAGGATCGTGGCCCGTGGTAAATACTTATTTTCTAGATACCAGTGCTTTGGTCAAACGTTACGTGCCTGAAACAGGGAGTAATTGGATTCAATCGATTACTGATGTGGCTGCAAATAACGATTTAACTATTAGCCAGATTACATGGGTGGAGTTACACAGCGCCTTGTCGCGTCGTCAGCGGGAGGGGAGTATGTCTGCTGGTGAACTTGACATAATTTTGCAAAAGTTTCGCAATGAATTCGAGACCAAGTATCGAATCATTGAAGTTGACCAAGCGTTGATTGAAAGTGCAGGTCAATTGGTTGTGCAATACCCTTTGCGCGCTTATGATGCTGTGCAGTTGGCGTCTGGTATGTACGTTAAAACTCTGCTCATGTCGGTGCCAGAAACTCAACTAATTTTTGTTTCGGCGGACAATCGATTGCTGAATATTGCTCATTCAGAAGGGTTAGCTATTGATAATCCTAATAATTATCCGTAATCAAGCTATGTCTAGTGAGGAATGCAAGTCCTCATAAAAATCAGAGGACTTGCATTCCTCACTAGAAACTAATTTGAGTGCGATCGTTATTTAGAGAATTTCTTTCAAAGTTTTAACCAATATCTGATTTTGTTCCTCAGTACCTACACTAATCCGCAATTTGTCTTCTAATCGTGGCTGATTGAAGTATCGAATCAATATTCCCCGTACTTTCAGTGTTTGATAAATCCTTTCTGCATCGCCGTTTGGTGGCCTAACTAACAAAAAGTTGGTTTGCGAGGGCCAAACGTCAAAGCCTAATTCCTTGAAGCTAAGGGCTAGTTTTGCTCGCGAAGCCTTAATCTTTTCGGCGTTGGCTATTTTGTGGTATTGATCTGCGATCGCAGCCGCCCCCACTGCATAAGCTAAAGCATCCACATTATAGCTGTCTTTGATTTTATTTAATTCTGCCAGCAGCGCCGGATTTGCTATGCCAAAACCCAGCCTCAATCCTGCTAGGGAATAACCTTTGGAAAGCGTCCTCAAAACTATAACATTACTGTACTTTTTTGTCAAGTTCAAAGCATTTTCTTCTGCGAAATCTACATAAGCTTCGTCTATCACAAGAATGCCCGATAACTCTTTAGCGAGTGTCTCCAAATCTGCAACAGATATGGCTGTTCCCGATGGACTGTTTGGCGAAGCTACAAATGTCACTGCACCCTGGGCTGCGATTAACAAATCAACTGGTAACTTGTAGTCGTCGGGATAAGGAACTTCGACAAATTCTGCATCTTGAATTTCTGCCAAAGTGCGGTACAATACATAAGTAGGCGCCGGACAAACAATCTGTTTCCCGGATTCGCCCACAGCGCGAACTATCAAGTTTAATAAATCGTCGCTGCCGTTACCTACAATAATCCAATCGTCAGCAACTCCAAAAATTTTACTAGCAGCAATGCGGAAAACTTTGCCAGTTGGATCTGGATAGCGCCGCAGCATTTCTCCGTCTATTTCCTGAAGCACTTTTAAGGCTTTGGGAGAAGGCGGATAGGGATTTTCATTAGAATTTAGTTTAATAATTTTTGTGCCTAGCGGTGGCTGTTCCCCCGGCACATAGCCAGACATTTCGTGGATGCTTTTGCGAAAATAATTCATCTATTAATTGAGTTTTGTGGAACGGGCATCTTGCCCGTTCTTGATAAGGGTGCAAGATATATTGAGTTTTGTGGAACGGGCATCTTGCCCGTTCTTAATAATGGTGCAAGATATCAAGTTAAACAAATTATATCAAACAATTAGTGACTATCCGCGTTATACCCAAATCAAGTAACTTTTGCATATCCGCTCGATCGTCCACCGTCCAGGCCACAATGTCAACTCCCTGACTCCGGGTTTCTTGAATCAGTGCGGGGTTTTCCAGCAACACGCGATACAGACTGCTAATCAAATTATCCTGATGGGCTACAGCTTGAGCAAATTGAGTTTTGTATGCTTCTAGATTAGCAACAATATGTCCGATCGCCAAATCGCCAGATAGCCGCCGCACTTGTTCCAGAAATCCATCGTTAAAGGAAGTAATAACGCATTTATGTTGGATTTCTTCGCCCTTCAAAGTATTGACAAAATCCGCGACATCTGCATTAGACCACTCGCAGTGAGGTTTGACATCAAAGTAAAGAAATTTGTCAACATTTTTGAGGATAGCTAATGATTCTTTTAAGGTAGGAATTTTTTGTTGTGAAAATTCATCGCTAAACCATTTTCCCGCATTAAGTGTCTGCAATTGGGACAGAGTTGTTTCCCTAACTTTGCCAGAAACTCCAGTGATTCTATCTAATGTGGCGTCGTGAAAAATCACTGGTACGTTGTCGGCGGATAGCTGGATGTCAAATTCGATCGAATGAGCTCCACGGGCGATCGCCAGTTCAAAAGCTGCTAAAGTATTCTCCGGGGCGATCGCCGAAAATCCCCGATGTGCGATAATTTCTAAATTCACTGTCTTGTGCCCTCTAAAAAATCTGCCACAGTTTGATTAAAAGTTTCCGGTTGAGTCAAAAAAGACCAGTGATTCCCCGGTACTTTTGCAACGGTAAGATTTTTCAAGTATCTCTTGTATGGCTGCATTTGCCAATCCATGCGATTTACGCCTTTTTCCGGCTGTACAAACAAAGTCGGGATATCAATATTTTCAGTTAAACCGGCAACTTTCATCACTTCTGTAAATATCTGATTTCTGGCTGCAATTGCAAATTTACTGCCCCAACTTCCGTCGGATTTTTCTTCGATTTGCTGTTGGAATACCATTTGCTGCAAGTCACTCCAATCTGCGTATTCTCCCGATTGTTTGGCTGCTGCTTCTGCTTGGGATAAAGTCGCAAACGGGCCCACACATTTGAGACAGTCTAATTTTCGGTAAACAATTGGCAGGGTGAGTTTCATCGCGGCGGGCATTTTTGTGATGAAGATGGGGTCTACTAAAATCATACTGCAAAAGCGATGGGGATTTTGCCTCGCCCAAATCGGTGCTAGTTTGCCCGTCCAAGAATGTCCTAAAATGTGGGCGTCTGGCCAGTGGAGATGTACCATCAAAGCTTCTAAATCTGCGATCGCACTTTCAAAAGTATAGCCTATTTTGGGTTTGCTACTCTCTCCGTGACCGCGCATATCTGGCGCTACAATATGATAGCGGTTGGACAAGTAATTGCCCAAGTTAGTCCAGACACACGCACTATCTGCTAAACCGTGCAGCAGCAGCAAACGGGGAACTTTTTCGATACCTGTTTCTGGCTGCCATTCTAGATAGGAAAGTTCGATTTCTGGTAATTGCAAAGTATTACGAGTGGGCATAATTAGGTTTTTTTATGATTGGACAAATTGGGTTTCACCTCATTTATACTATTTTTAGGAACAGGCAAGATGCCTGTTCCACAAAGAGTGAATTTTATTGTAC